>CAYZYB010000228.1:0-7089 GCA_964481505.1 uncultured Planctomycetaceae bacterium
ATTGTGTTCTATCAGAACGACGTCCTGAAGTGTCGTTCCAAGGCGGCGCTGTCAATTGACGGGCGAGCGATTTGTGATGTTGGCGAACTTCAGCATGGATCGGTCGTGACAAGCGAAGGGTTGAGATTTCGGGTCGAGCGAATTGAATGACCGTGCGGTTTCGAAAAATCTTCGCCAGAGTTTCCGCGCGACGATTAAGGCAAGACGACACAGCAGCGAATCGTTCACCACTAATAACACGACGACGGACTTTCGACACAGAAAAAAACAGGGCCAGGCAATTATCATGAAATTCACCTTTGCACCAGAAGCACGTCCTCTTGATGGATACACCATCAAGCGTGCGATCC
Source organism: uncultured Planctomycetaceae bacterium (assembly GCA_964481505.1). Lineage (GTDB taxonomy): Bacteria > Planctomycetota > Planctomycetia > Planctomycetales > Planctomycetaceae > Fuerstiella. The sequence continues at coordinate 351 of CAYZYB010000228.1, forward strand.
ACCGTGGTGGATTCGGTGAGGTGTACTATGCCCTAAGCGACGCGGGCAAAGAGGTCGCTCTGAAGCTGCTGAACAACAATCTTGAAATCGAACTACGAGGCGTCAAGCAATGCCTTAACCTTAAGCACGCGAACCTCGTGACGATATTCGACATTCGTCAGGATGCCGACAAAGACCACTGGGTCGTGATGGAATACGTCAGCGGTCGGGGTTTGTACGAAACGCTGCGAGACTATCCTGACGGGATGCCGGTCCAGGAAGTCCTGAACTGGATGACGGGCATTACCGCCGGACTTGGCTTTCTGCATGATCGCGGCATTGTGCATCGAGACCTCAAGCCTGCCAATGTCTTCCGTGATCACAGTGCCATCAAAGTTGGTGACGTGGGACTGTCGAAGTACATTTCCGAAAGCCGTCGCAGTGCTCAGACTCAAAGTGTCGGCACCGTCTATTACATGGCGCCGGAAGTCGCGCGAGGACGCTACGGGCGCGAAGTCGACGTCTATGCTCTGGGAATCATGCTTTACGAAATGATCACTGGCACCGTGCCGTTTGATGGTCAAACGACGGCTGAGATCCTGATGAAGCACCTGACGGCAGATCCTGATGTAAGCGTGCTTCCTCAACAGCTGCAGCCTGTTATCAGCGCGGCACTGGAAAAAGATCCCCAGAAACGTACCGCGACAGTCGAAGAGGTCGAACGACAATTTCGACTAGCCGTTGCCGGCGCTAACGTTGCCGCTCCGGTGCCGTTGACGCAGTCCACGGTCGCACCAGCGGCGGGATTATTTGACGCTGCAGCCAGCGAACGCCGGCCTCGTGATACGGACACTGCGGTTAATATCGGCGTCACTTCGGAAAAGAATGGACACAAAGAGTCAGCAACATCAAAGACAGCCTGGACATCTGCCAAAGACACGTGGCGCGCACTGCCGGTGCCGTTGCAGTGTGTCATTGGTGGTGCTGTAGCTTTGCTGATTATCGACTCCGGCATGCTGCGACCAGTTGCTGTTGGTGGCATGCTGGGTGGAGCTGCCTACCTGGGTTATCAGTTGCTCGCCGTCTTTGTAAATAACGGTCAGCCCGCAGATAAGGCAAGTCCGACGACAGGCGAACCACCTCCACTGAAAACTCAATCGCACCGGAGCCAGCCTGTTCGTTCACCCGCCATGGCTGCCGCAGGAACGCGAAACAACAACATTCCCCCTGCTGATGTTGCGAAGCGATACCGGCCAGTCGTGTATTCACCGGCAACGAAGCGAACAATTTCAAAACGGCAACGTGCGGCCGACGTTTCAACATCGCTTTCGATGTCGCTCGCTGCCGCGGCGCTGGTGACGACGGCGGTGTTCTTCACCACAGATCTGCTGGCTGACGTGGCTCAGGCTGTGTACTTCGGCGTCATCACAATGCTGGCTGCCTGCATGTTGATCATTCCATCGAAGATGTGGGAAGGTCGGTCAGGGGACGCTTTCAGTCGACGGCTGACACTTGGTGGAGTTGGGCTTGGAGTCGGACTGATCGCTGCTCTCCTGCCGAAATACCTTCTGATCGATCAAACAAGTTTGTTCCAGGGGAACGGCACACCGCACAAATATATTCTCGGTCGTGTCAGCGTGGCTGATGGCAGTGGATTTCCAACAGCCGCTTGCTTCATGATCTTCTTTGCGGCTCTGTTTTCTGTCCGACGCTGGTGGTGGCAGGTGGATAGCTTTCGCAAATCACGTTTCAGCGTTTCCAGCTCCTTGTTTACGTTGCTGATTGGCGTGATTGTGGCCAGTACTCTGCAGGATTACGCATTTCCTGACGCACTCGGAGCCACCTGGGCGCTGGCGATATCTGCTGTCGTTCAACTGTCCGCTGGCTGGACACCCGCGGAAGACCGCAGACTGCAACCCGCCACTCCGGGCCATGACCTTTCCGCCGATGCCGCTCCGCAGGTCGCGGGGCGGCAGGCGACTTCGTTTCACCAGGCTTGAGGAATTGTGACAAATGCCCAGACTCCTCCTGCTGTCGATATTTCTGTTGGTGCTCGCGAAGCTTTGCTTTTCGCAACGATCCAGCTGGGCTGCTGCGCGCCGCGTTCTGGCTCGCACCGCGATTATCGGTGTGACAATGTTCGTCCTGACGCTCGGATTGTGGATCTTTTCAAGTCAGCGTTCTACGTCGGAGCCTGCTAGTTACCCGATGCAACTTATTCCACAGGCCGTCGCGTCTGATGAAGTCGTAATCAACCAGGCAGAAGCACTTGATGCCTCAGCACCTGAAACAGCGTCTCCTGATTCCGAATCCGCAGAAGAAAAGGCGATGCTTCTGTTCGTTTCCGGTGAAGAGTTGCAGCAACTGCTTACCGAAGATGGCATCAAATCGCTTAGTGGCTATGAGGAACTTCGACGCGTTTATGCAATGGTGCCACTTTCCGCGAAGGGGCCGCCTGGCGTGCCACCGGTATTGCGTGAAGCGTTAAGCCCTGCAGCACTGCGGCAGATGTTGAGTCCTGCTGGTCTTCAAATCATGGCAACTGCGTTGACTGAAATCCTGGCAGTCGGCAACGATGAAGCAACTGTTGCAGCCGGTAAGGTGCCCCGTGGATTACTGAAACCAGAATCCGAACTGCAGAACGTTGATCCGCATGCGGATGTCGAACCGTTGCATATGCTCGCAACGTGGGTACGTAATCCTGGAGTTGGTCAGGTTGTGGTTAAGTCCGAATTCGTGGAAGCGTCAACATCAGAAGAAGACGCGCTGCGGTTACCGATTATTGCCGCCCTAAAGAAACGGGTTGATCGTGCGGCGAGAAGAGAATTTGGCGGAGACGGAAACTGGGACAAACTTGTCGACGTCTCTCTGACTGACAGCGCCATTCTTGACTGTATTGTCAGCACAGACGCCAGGACAGAAGTGCTTGAGACTCCGGAAGGTTCCCATCCAATGCAGCAGACTTATGCATTGGTGGAATTCCCCGAATCGATGGAGCAACAAGTCATCGACGAAGTGAAATCTGCCTTGCGAAGCAACCGCCTCATCGGACTCTGTGTGAGTGTTGGCTTTTTGTGGCTGTCGGTGATTCTGTTTAGCATGGCGTGCCGCGCCAGTCAGAGCGGTTCGTTGCTGCGACGACTCGCCACCTTTCCCGTTATGGCACTACTGATCGTTCCCTGCATGCTGGTATTTGCATTTATGGTTGGCGCCATGATCAAGGGGGCTACCTTCGAATTTGCGACGGAAGATGGTCGCATCACGTGTGTGGTCGACCCAGACAAAGCGGCCCGCTGAGCCCCACACCCACGGCCATGCGACGAGAAACCAACTCCACTGGATTGAGCATCTCATCAGGGATTTCCTGATTGGCGCACAAGCCTGGCATGGTCTAGCCTTCTGTTCAAGGAACGGCGACGAAGTCGAGCTAATGTGACCAGCACCACAGGTTTTAGCTGCTGAGCTCATTGTTCCGGAGCAATAACTTTGTTTTTGCGATAAACCGTGGCATGTGTACAGATGTGTACTACACGTCGGGTAATTACCCGTCCTTCAACGATTTCATCGCGAATTTGATCTGGATTCGAGGGCAGACTGTCGGGAAAGTCATTATCTTTTCACAACCGACTAATTTATAGTGAATTCATGCTTTTGGGCGGAAGCTGCTAAAAGAACCTGCATTCAAAATGCATACAGAGGGCATTCGGTGGAAATCACAGAGGTCAAAATCAAGCTCATGGGCGACGACGATGATCGTTTGCAGGCATTCTGTTCGATCACGTTCGATGGTGAGTTCGTCGTGCGCGATCTCAAAATCATTGAAGGCCCAAAGGGGCCGTTCATTGCGATGCCCAGTCGCAAGCTGACTGCCAAATGCATTCGCTGTTCGAACAAGAATGAAATCCGATCCCGGTACTGCAGTGGGTGCGGGAAAAAGTTGCCGGTAAACGGCGCAACAGAGACGAAACCACGGCTCTTTGCCGATATTGCGCATCCCATCAATGCGGCGTGTCGACAAAAGATTGAATCAGCCGTCATGCAGGCATTGGCTGATGAACGCGTGCGATCCAGGGAAGACGGTTACGTCTGTATGTACGACGACTTCGACGAAGTCCTAAGCTCTTAAGCGCTCTTCAGAGAGCAGAGTTCTGGTTGTCCCGCGGCATCCGAAGCGGCGAACCGATTCACTCAGGTGTCTCCAGTTGCCTTGGAAGTGAATCTCCAAAAATAGTGCCGATCAGCCTCCTGGGCGCCTTCAGCACAGCGAATCCCCGGAAAACACTGGATTGGCTGCTGCCCCTTCGAATGCCAATGACGGGAAGGACCTGATTTCCAGGGGGCAGGGGGATTGCCTTGCTGAAACAACTACCTATCATTCGCGGCACTTTACCAGCCCCATGGGCAGCCGGAATGTGGCTGTTCATCATCCGCATCCTTAAATCTGCGCTTCTCTGCTTAGAAAAAAGAGCTGTAGAATCATGACCGGGCAGAAAGCAACAAACGTTACCTGGCACGATCATAACGTCACACATGAAGAGCGAAGTAAACTCAACGGCCACAAAGGCGCGGTGCTGTGGTTTACCGGACTCAGTGGATGCGGCAAGAGCACCATCGCTAACGCCGTCGACCGCATGCTGCACGACAGAGGCATTCACACCTACGTGCTCGATGGCGACAACATTCGGTTAGGACTCAACAAGAACCTCAGTTTCTCCCCAGATGATCGCACGGAAAATATTCGTCGTATTGGAGAGGTGGCCAAGCTGTTTTGCGATGCAGGCATCATCGTACTGACGGCCTTCATTTCGCCATACAAAGTAGATCGCGATCAGGTTCGCGACATCATAGGGGAAGGTCGATTCAACGAGGTTCTCGTTGACGCATCATTGGAAACCTGCGAATCAAGAGACCCGAAGGGACTGTACAAAAAAGCACGAGCAGGGGAGATCAAAGACTTAACCGGAATCGACGCCCCTTATGAAGCTCCGGAAAAGCCAGAGTTAGTTCTTGATTCTGATAGCAAGGGAGTCGAAGAACTTGCCAAAGAAGTTATCGCTCACCTCGAAGCCAATGGCTTGCTGTCAGCGTAAACCCACTGATTTCACCGCCGCCTCCGCCGGGGCGACGGCTAAGAACCTCCCTTAACCTCGGTTTCTATAAGGGTTCGCTTTACGGCTACGCAACTTCAAAGGTTTATCTACATTACCCACTGTGTAACCTTTTCCGCCAACTACGGATTAGGTAAACACCGTCAAACTACACGATCAAAACTACAGCGCGGTCACGTTACCGCGAGCCAAAGCACGGAATTGCTGCGGTCAATCTCCATAGTCTCCTGACTGGAATGGATTCTGATCAGGACGTCATCGTCTTTCACTCGAAAGGATGTTCGATGTCTGTCGTTTCGCTGACTACATTACTGACAATTTGGATGACGGCGAACCCTGATATGGGTTCTCTCGAAGTTGGCCCACAACTGGCGCGTTCTTCTTACCACCAGCAGTTGGAACAGCCGCCTCATCATTGGATGACGTCCTATACAAAAGCGAGTGCTCTGGCATCTCGCCACAAACTGCCGCTGTTGCTCCATTTCGATGCTCCCTGGTGCGGTGCCTGTCGACAGATGGAGCAGAGTGTGCTGAATCAGTCTGAAGTGAAGGCTTTGCTGGGAAGCAAGGTCATCGGTGTGCGACTCAATGCAGATTACAACAAGAGCTTGATCGCAAAATTTGGAATTTCAACGCTGCCCACGGAAGTCGTCGTTTTTGCTGACGGCTCACGAGGGGCCCGCTATCTGGGTGCGACTCAATTGAATGCCTATGTATCTCGACTGAATTCCATCAGCGGCAGCAACAGAGCTGTGGTTTCCAAAAACGAAACCAAGGCAGCTCAGACGGTCGCACCGGAGAATTTACGCTCGTGCCTCATCGCAAAACATGACGGAAAAATGGTCGGGCTCGGTGGGTTTTCTCCGGTTCCCTTGAAATCCAATCGGCAATGGAAACGCGGCAGCGAAAAAATTGTCGGCGAACACGAAGGGGTTTGCTATTACTTCACTTCGGAGGCCGAAAGAGACCGCTTTCAGGCGAATCCTTCGTACTACATTCCTCAGTTACACGGTTGCGACCTCGTCGAACTGTCTCGAGAAAACCGAGCGCTGCCTGGCGCCATCGAATACGGCGCGTTTTACGAGAACAAGGTCTTCTTCTTTGCCAGCCTGGAAAACCGTTCGCACTTCGAAGCCAACCCAACATGGTTTCTCGCAGCGGCGACCGACGCTTACATCGAAAACGGAGACGGCTATCCGTTCCTGAAGCAAAATCTCGTCAATAATTAGCAGTTGTTTTCCTTATTGCTGTGGGCGTGATTCCTTTGACGCAGTCGGTCGTTCCCCAACGAATGATGTGTTGCGAACGGCCGTCACTGCAAACGCATGAATTTCTCCAGGCCAGTATTCCACCAGTGGGTTTACGCCTGCAGAGTTTGCTGTGGCGACGAGTGATCTGGCCTAACCTAGACTTTCTGCGTCATGCCCACTGGAAAACTGCCCGACGAAGCCACGTCCGGAGATACTGCGAAGGAGCATAATGGTGATGCGGAAACAGACAGGATCGAGTCGCACAACATTCTGACTCTGGTTTCGCACCAGGTGCTCTTTCGAGTTGCCTGGATCTTCAAGACCGAGAGTGTGATGATGCCTGCCTTTTTGGACAGCATCAGTTCGTCCGGCTGGGTTCGCGGCATGCTGCCACCGCTAAAC
>CAYZYB010000229.1:0-7081 GCA_964481505.1 uncultured Planctomycetaceae bacterium
ACTTGATGGCCTGAGCGTTGCGGTGTTGATAGTAACCCAGGGCTTCCAGTTCCTGCTGAAACTTTTCGTCTCGCAGCGGCTTGGGCAGATCGTGGTGCTGCAGCCAGGCATGAAGACTTCGACGCACCTGTTCGACTGTCAGTTGTCCTGAGTGGCACTTGTCCAGCGCTTGACGGATGCGACTGCAGAGCAGGAAACTCAACCCCGTCACGTAATGGTGTCGGTAGATGCAGCGCCAGCCGCGAACTTCGAAGTGGTCCATGCCCAGTTCTTCTTTGCTGATGCGAAACTTGGCTTCAATCGCCCAGCGCCCGAAGGCGACTCTCAGTAGTCTGCGAACTGTGATTCCATCGACACCGATCACACCGTTGACAAGGAAGAATTTCAATTCGCCCGTGCGAACGGCGAGACTTCGGAAACACATACTGAATAACAACAAAGATGATGTCAGCATTCGCCCCACATTGCTAAGCTCTTTCAAAGTCATCATGGCGATCCTCCGTGAATCCCTGTGACTGATTTTCACAGGGAGGATCGTCTCTTTCGAAATCCCTAAAGACCTTTTCTAAAATCGACTTACAACAAAAACTGGCGATGTCCAATTAGGTGAGCGGCCCTGGAGCAGTATTTGATCGACATTCGCACTCGCAGCGGCCGTTCCGATTCGGCGACACCAGCATCCCCGGAGTGATCCACCGAATCCAGTACGACTTCTGCAATGCCGCCCCATGGAATTTCCACACTGCAATTTACCATTCGCGTGGGGCTGAAACGAGGGAGGAGCGAGACCCCGGGATTGCCTTCGGAAGCTCATTTCAGCCCTGGCCACCCTTCTGTTGTCCATGTTCCCATTTTGTTGCTGAGCAATTTAGAAAATCGGCGTGGTTGTGTTTCAGCTGCCTCGCAATCGCTGTACGACCGCCGTGATGCGCTGAGCGGCCTGCTGGATTTCTTCTTTTGTGTTCTGGTGGCTTACTGAGAATCGCACAGAACTCGTGCAGACATCTGCCGGGCATCCCATAGCCAACAGGGCTGGCGCCGGTTCGACGGAGCCACTGGCGCACGTGCTTCCCAGCGAACACGCGATCCCTTCCAGGTCCAGATTCACCAACATAGGTTCGCCCTCCACACCGGGAAACGCGATGCTCAATGTATTCGGCAGTCGTTCCGCGTCAGCGCCGTGGACGATCGCCGGATTGCAGGTTTCCAGAAGTGTATCCTGCAGTTCATCGCGCAGACTGCTGACAAAGGCGGAGCGTTCTGGCTGGTTGCTGTCGAAGACTTCCAACGCTTTAGCCATGCCTGCAATTAGCGGCACGGCTTCTGTTCCAGCTCGACGACCGGATTCCTGGTGACCACCGTCCAGCAAGGGCGGCAACTGTACCCCGCGACGAAGCAGTAGCCCACCGATCCCTCGTGGACCGTGAAATTTGTGAGCCCCAAACGCCAGAGCGGTGGCGCTTAGTCTTCTAAAGTCGAGGGGAATTTTCCCGACGGCCTGAACGGCATCAATGAGTAATGGAACGCGATGCTGTTCGCAAAGGTCGGACAGTTGTGTCAGGTCCTGAATGACACCGGTTTCGTTGTGTGCCAGTATGACGGTGACGAGTTTTAGATCGTCCCATGGGAGTTCTCGAACGCTGTCAGGATTCAGTCGTCCGGCCGAATCGACTTCGATGTTGGCCAGCTTGAATCCGTTCTGTCGAGCGCGTTCGCAGGCAGCTGTCGTGGCAGGATGTTCTCCTGCCGTGAGTGCGATTGTTCCCGAACGTCCCAGTGTGAGGCCGTAGACGGCGGCATTGATCGATTCGGTGCCGCCGCTGGTGAATACCACTTCGCTTGAATCGGCGCCAAGTACCTTAGCAATGGTGTCTCGACTGTTGTCCAGCACCGGGCGTGCATCGCGACCGAAGCTGTGCTGACTGCCGGGATTGGCGAAGGCCGTTTGCCATGCCGCGGACATTACTTCCGCAACTTCGGGGAGGATCAGCGTGGTGGCATTGTTGTCGAGGTAGATGCGAGACGTCATGGTCGTGAATCAGCGTGAAGGGGATAAGAAAAAAGCCCGACCCATATAGCAAAGGTCGGGACTCGAATTTTAGCGTCTGTAGCTGAAGCAGAAATTCAGCTGTCGCGTCGAACTTCCTTCCCACCGGTTCACCTGCAGTGAAGAGTTGGAGGCTTTAAGGCTACGCCAATTTGGCGAGTGCATTTTCGATAAGCACTTTGCTGGCTTTAATTCCAGCAAATTCATCCAGTTTGCCGCCTTCGTATTCGATACCGATCCATCCTTCGTAGCCCGATTCTGCGACGATCTTCATCATCCGGGCGTAGTCTGTTTCTTTCTTCCAGCGAGTATCAATCGTCACCATTGGCCGAGACTCGTCGAAGTCGTAAGTCTTAGCGCTCACCGCTTTCGCGAATGGTAGAAGTTCCTTGGTGCCTTTGTAGCGGTCGTACCATTCGCCCTTTTTGCGATCGATACCAAAGTTGCCGAAATCCGGAAGCGTGCCACAGCGTTTGTGATCTACTTTTTTCATGACGGTCGACAGCCATGAACCGTTCGACGACAGTCCGCCATGGTTTTCAACGATCACGTTGATGTCGTGCTTGTCGCCGAACTCCGACAGAGCTCGCAAACCATCGGCCGCTCGGTGAATCTGATCTTCGTAAGTTCCGCTGCTCCCGGCATTCACTCGTATCGAATGGCAACCCAGTTCCTTTGCGGCTTCGACCCACTTGTAGTGATTTTCGACGGCCTTGGCGCGTTTGTTGAGACTGGCATCGCCCAGTTGTCCTTCGCCATCAACCATGATGAGGAGCTGAGTCACACCGTTATCGGCGGCTCGTTTGTTCATTTGTGCAAGGTACGCTTTATCCTTCGCCTTGTCTTTGAAGAATTGATTGACGTATTCAATGCCTTCGATTCCGAATTCGTTTTTGGTGGTCGCTGCAAAGTCGAGGTTGTCGAGCTTTCCGCCCTTGAGCATCTTGTGGAGTGACCATTGCGCCAGCGAAATCTTATAAGAGGGCGCAGTAAAGGCTGCCATAGCAGCGGCAGCCTGACCAGCAACACCAGCGGCCATCAAGCCGGCAGAAGAAGCAAGGAATGAACGGCGAGTAGCAGAGTTGAGCATGAAGTAACCTGGGAGTAGTGGAGTCGTTTGGCGCGGTAAGCGGACAGGCGATGGCCTGTTGCGTTTCAGTTTACGGTCAGAATATGTTCTGACAAGCCGCAAAAGTACCGGTCTCACAATTCACGCGTCTTGTTTTACGCTAATTGCACAGGGAATTGCGACAACGTTACCACTCGGCTAGAATTCAACCCCTCGTGGCCGCGCAGGTTGGGCACGAAGCAACTGCCACTTACGTGACATCGGTCCCACTATGCAACGACTTCTTTTTTCCACAACGACTGCGGTTTTTGGCTGCGTCATTGTTGTTGTTTTGCTTTCCGGATGTACGGGCAGTACGCCTGCACCGCCATCAACGGCGACAACCGGAAACACAACGTCCCCCGCGACAGCGGCAGATGCAGGCCAGGCCATCGCGTCAACGGGCAGCTCAGACATCGGGCGAAGACGGCGACCTAACGAACGTTGGGCAGACGCCAACGGTGTGGAATATCTGGGGAATGTGCCACTTGACGTATTCCATGATCAGCCGTATGCGATCGTCCAGGACGCGACGCCGGTAGGCGGGACAACGCAACAGCCGCAGGTGTCGGGAATGGGGGGCAGTGCCGCACCACCTCCGGTCGAAGATCCAGAGCCCGTGGAAACAGCAGCGGCCGAAGGCGCCGATAACTGGGCCGATATCATTCCGCTCGAAACGCTTAAGTCAGAAGTGAATTCGATTCGTAATGCTCTGGATAAGTCATTGCGAACGGTTGGAGATTACAACGCGGGGATGCTCAGCATCCCTCCCAAAGCCGCAGCAATCGCGGCATTGGCGACGATCGCGATGGAGCATCCGGAAGAAATTACGTGGAAAGAAGACGCGAAGTATATTCGCGAATTCGCAAAGCAGATGAACGAAAACGCATTGCAGCGTGGTAAAAAAGATCAGTCGCGTCTGCTGGTGTTATTCGAAAATATGACAGATACGTTGAATCGATCAAAACCTGCGGACCTGCCGGAGCCGCCTGCAGAAGATTCATTCGTCGACGTTGCTGAAATGAGACTGGTGATGTTTCGAATGGAGTCCGCTCAAAAACGAATGAAGAACGAAGCTGGCAGCGAAACGGCGTTTGGCACGCAGAAGGATATGATATCTCATGAAGCCGCCATCCTGGGCACCATGACGAAAGTCGTCACTATGGCGGGTTACGGCTACGAAGACGATCCGGAGTTTCTGGGATACGCAAAACGCATCACAGGCGCCGCCATGGAGATTCGCGGCGCCGTAGACGCCAACGACTTCGAATCCTACGATCTGGCTCTGTCGAAGATCTCAACCGCGTGTACCGAATGTCATTTGGCGTTCAAGGAATAGTGTTCACGCATTCGGCGGAGGCCATACTTTGCCGTTTCCATCGCAGACGTATCTTGAAGAATTGTTTGCCAAATATGCAGTCTCTTTATCCTTCCTGCGTCAGATTACTTTCTGTCGTCCTGATCGCGGTCGCGTTACAAAAATCGACAGTTGCCGACACAATCGTACTTAAGTCCGGGCAAAAGCTCGTTGGACAGGTTCTGAAAGTTCAACCTGATGCGGTGTTTGTGGACGTCGGTGTTGATGTGATTCGCATTCCGCTGGAACGCATCAGCCAACGGATTGAAGAAAAAAAAGGCGTTGACGAGCCGCGCGATTCGAAAACGGAAGCGGGATTACTACGCAGTGCAAAGTTGCCCGTGCGGACGGTCAAGCAATTGGTGAGTCAATTCGCGGAAGGCGTCGTGCTGGTGCAAACACCCGACGGTTTGGGGTCCGGATTCGTCGTCAGCGAAAGTGGTCACTGTGTGACGAATTATCACGTGGTTGAGGGGCAGACACGGATTGCGGTGACGATTTTTCATCGCAGCGAATCGGGCGAATTCAAACGTGTGGCAGTGCGAGACGTCAAGATTCTGGCGTTGAACCCGCACTTCGATCTGGCATTACTGCAAATCCCGATTCAGAAGAATCAAAAATTCCGCCCGGTTTATATCGCGGAGAATGATTCGCAGCGAGAAGGCGACACGGTGTTTGCTATCGGCAGTCCGCTGGGGCTCGAACGATCGGTATCAGAAGGCATCGTTAGTACTCGCAATCGCAACATGGACGGTATCGTTTACATTCAAACAACGGCACAGATCAATCCGGGAAACAGCGGTGGCCCACTGTTCAATTATCGGGGCGAAGTCGTCGGCGTGATCAACATGAAACTGACGTTCGGAGAGGGCCTTGGGTTTGCAATACCTGTGTCATACCTGCGGCACTTCATCGAAAATCGGGACGCATTCGCCTTTGATGAGACGAACCCCAACACCGGCTATCATTATCTTGAACCACCACGCCGGAAGAATCCTGAAACGATGGCTCGCTGAACGACACCTCTGCGTTAGCGGTTCTCCGGGCGTCACTGTCAAAGTTCGCAACCTAAATTGGAAAGACAGATCGAATGTTGAATGGAAAGTCGTTCCTGGCGTTTGTTGGGACGGACTACGAAGACCTTGAGCTATGGTATCCAAAGCTGCGGTTGATCGAAGCTGGCGGCGAATTTGTCATGGCCGGGCCGGACGCGGGAACAAAGTACATCGGTAAGAACGGTTACCCCTGTATTTCGGACATCGCCATTCAGGGAATCGATACATCAAAGTACGACGGCCTGATTTGTGGCGGTGGCTGGATGCCTGACAAATTGCGTCGTGACCCGGAAGTATTACGGATCACTCGCGAATTTGCCGAAGCTGGCAAGCTTGTGGCCGCGATCTGCCATGGTGGCTGGATACCGATTTCGGCGGGAGTCTACGACGGTGTCCGGGTCACTGGATCGCCAGGAATCAAAGACGATCTTGTGAATGCCGGAGCACTCTTCGAAGACGCTTCGGTCGTTGTCGATCGGCACTTCGTCAGTAGCCGACGCCCCGATGACCTGCCCGACTTCTGCAAAGGCATCCTGTCATTGTACGCATGAAACATACATCCGTTGGCTGTGATGCCGCTTTCCTGTGTTGTTGAAGTCTGCCTGGAGGGAGAGGCTCGCACAAAGCCACGAAGGCACAAAGAGTTGACAGGTAGCAGAACTGTTCGTGTCTTCTTGTGGAAACTGCTTGAGGCGCAGGTGTGAGTCGGGGCGGATCTGTGAGGAGGGTGACGTGCCACCAGGTAGACTGTGATGTCGCGACCTGCCCTCACAAAATTCTCAAAAAAGATCATAGAAAAAGGCTGAAGCACAAGTGCTTCAGCCTTTTCTGTTAGTTAGCCAACCGCAATCGAACCTATGAAGCAGGCCCGTCTACTGGAGCTGTCTTGACGCGTTTGCGAACGTCTGTTTCCAGAACGCCAAACGCCTGTTCGTGCCTTTGCAAAGCCATTGAAAGAGCACTCCACAATCGCTTGGCTGTGTAGTGATTCAGAATGATTCGCTGAGTGACAGAAACGTCTACTTTGCCTGTGGCATAAGGAGTCGGGTTCAGGCCGAGGTCCAGAATAAGTTCTTCCGGAGTGCTTGAAACGCGACAGAAGTTGGCATAGCCAGCGTTTGCTCCGCTGTCGTTAACCACAACTTCCTGAGTCTGCTGAGGATCTCCACCAGCTGGTGCTGCTGCCGCAGGTGCAGGTGCTTTTGCTGCTGGTGGTGCCTTTGGTGCCGCTTTGGGAGCACCTTCTTTCTTTTTCTCGTCCGCCACTTTGTTACTCCTAACTTTTTTTATGGCCATTTGGCTGACTTCCCATTTGGGTTAACGTCATTCACTGCTTCGTTTTGTGAGACGCCCTTAATCGCGACTTATAACACTCGAATACCAAATTGGCAACGAACTGTTCGCGGCTTTGTCCCGCCTTCCATACACCGCGCTCCGATGCGCGAAGATTGAGCGACGTGGTAAGATGGGGGCGGGATACGGAATGGTTCAATAAGGCGGCCTTCTGTCGGCTC
>CAYZYB010000230.1:0-7073 GCA_964481505.1 uncultured Planctomycetaceae bacterium
GCCTTCAAGGATCTGATGGGCTATGCAAGCCCCCAAAATGGTAGCTGCCTTTGAGTCTTTTACCCGGCCTGCCTTGCAGAACGGATACTGCTTAGCAATTGAAAGATCATCCGAGAAGAGGATGCGCTGCGTCAACAGCGGAACCTCTTCACAGATCGAGGACTGAATTCGAGGAAGTTCCGATGGCTTGCCCGAGACATAGACAACGTCGCAGTCAAACCTACGAACCAATTCGGCTGCGGCCTTAGCAACTTCCGCAGCAACCTCGTCGACGCATTGTTCAATTTTTTTTGAGTCGAGCTTCATGACATCCTCTTTGATACTGACCCCGTTTGAGCCACAAAACTGAATAAACGCGTCGATGACTTCTAACGGGACGTACTCATCAACAACGAGATTGGATGATGCCCCTTCTGTTAATGAGCGAAGGCACGCGTACGCAAGTGGTACGAAGACAAGGTGTGTATACCGGGCTATTTCTTGGCTGAGGTACCGATCACTTGAATCGAGTATCTCAATCAATCTTTCTTCTGACCCTTCCGCCCATCTAAGGACCTCTGGCAAAAGCACGTGCAGTATCACACTATGAACAATGCTGTCGCCAGCGATACTGCTGCTTGCGGCAAACAGAGGGGTCGCTGAGACATACCTATCACTTCGCAGGACGACCGGATCGACAGTCGCCTCTGAGTCAGTCTCGTATTCGACGACTGCGAAATCTGTTGTTCCTCCGCCAATGTCGACATTGAGCATCCTGACGACAACGGCGCCGTTTCCCTTCTTACGTCCCACGAGATCGAACCAAGAAGATCCGGGCAGTTGACTCGCCTCAGAATGGACTGCCAACATCTGTGCTGCGACCGCTTCGTCAAAGTCAAGTCGCAATCGGGGTAGACTGCCGCCACCGTCGACGTAATCGGTCGCGTTCATGAATCTTGATTCAGCGAACGTGTTAATTGCGGCTTCCCACTCCCTTCGATACTGCTCGACCTCAAACTCAGTCCAACCTGGTGGATACGTGACTATCACATTGCCGATCACATAACGGTCGCTCCCGTGGCACTTCATGAATGTACTGGAAGACACTATCTTCCAAGCCGCTTCAAGTATGGCTAGAGCCGTCCAACCAATGAGTCGAGATCGTGGTGCGTGTTCGGCCCGTGCTCCGTCGGCCAAGTCGAGCCCGATCTTCTCTAACGCTTCATTGGTAGTTCCATATAACGCTTGAGTCATCGAAACGCCCAGTCCTCCAACCGGAACTGTAGGCTCGAATCTTGCAGACGAGGTGACGTCGGTGTTTTTGAACATTCTCCAACGGCCACTTGGAGTCGCCTCCCACACATATCTCTTTGGCGAACTCAAAAACAATCCGTCGGGGTCGTGACCAGCATACCTTCCAAGAATCTGGGCCGCCCCGTTGTAGTGCCCTCCTCCGCCAACAACAACGGGGGACGTAGCTACAAACTTGTGGGGTATTCTGTAGTTTGGTGTGGGCTTGACGAGTGACCGCAATCTGTCGGTGAAATTCGTTTTCTTCACTGCCCGAGTCGATTCGAAGATCTCCGGAGTAAACGATGGCTCGTGCAGAAGTACCCACGAATCTGCGAAAGCATATTCAACATCGTCAAATTCGGAAGTCGCGTTCGTGTTCAAACTAACGCGGTCGACCGTTTCGTAGCGTGGAAGGAACGGTACAGCGGCGAGCTTCGGCTCCGATTCATCTTTGCCATATGAGATAATCACGGCGCTTGTACGGGTGTTGCCGAAGTCGACAACTAAATCAACGGAGTTCCCCGAATGAGACTCTCTTGCAGCGTCGAGCCACCGCACCTCCAGCTTAATCGAAAACAGAAGCCCACCTCTTCCTGACGGAATACTGGCAACTATAGACGTGTGTCGCTCGACATCGACATCGGCAACGTATGGCATAGCAGTTGTTTGAGCAGTTAGGTCAACAGTCGTAGGAGCCGTAGCTACCGGCACGCCTCTGTGATTCGTCCCCCGGTTGGTTTCGTACGCGAGCCAGATTCCGTAGAACTTTGAGTCCGTAGTGAGACGTTGGCCAAGCCTGTATCGAATCCACGGGATGCCTAGCCCGTCCGAATCGACTGGTATTTTCCAAAGACCGTGGTCTAGTCCAGCTTCGGCTACCACTATTGCCGCACGGTCATCAGCTAGGTCAAGCTCCGCAATGTCGACGAAAAATACTTGATGGCCTGAATCAGGCATAAGGGAGACACTATGAACATACTCCATGTTTTCATCGCCCATTTGAAGACTCGGTGAACTGATATTGTCGACTGCGAAGTTGAATGAAGAGCGGTTGAAGAAGCTGATCCACGCACGGCAATCGCATTTTCTTTTCTCGCTGCCCAACGTTGTCTTTTGGTCTCGAATGAGCTGTTTGTGTTAGGATAGGGGGGGCATGCTCCCGCTCCTTAACACGGCAGACGCCATTTGACATTCTCATAGCCAGAAATCGCTTATGTGCCGGTGAAGTACGCCCTTCGGAACTCGCCAAGAGCTTCAAAAGCCAAGCCGTTACACCAACCACCGCGCGATCACTCAATTGCAGCAACGTCTCTCGCATATGGGCTGTGTCGTCAAACCCGAGCTGCTCGTAATCCAATGGTCCATCTAAGCTAGCTCGAACCCATTTGACGTATTGACGCCGGACGAATTCTCGGATCAGGCTTGAATTCGACATAGTAGGAATCGGATCAAGCGACTCTTCTTCGATGCAGAAGAGCCATCTCAGGTAAGTTGCAAACTGTGGAATCACCGTATAGTCAGCATCCTCGTCCCGTCTGTCTGCCGAAACACGTTGTCTTGCGTATGGCCCGTCTTTGACCTTGCCCGCTACAATCGACTGTATATTCTCAGACCATCGATAGGCTGGAGAGATCCTCCGATCGTCACGGCTCAGTTTACGAATACCGCTGCCATCCAACAATCCTTGCTGCGATCCTCCATCAGCATCCTCGCAAGCAACAAACTCCTGTTTTGACATTGTTGAGCTATGCGTCTGGGTAAGAGCTCTGTCGAACTCAGCAGCACAGTATTGGCCAGGATTGCTATCCCCAGCAGTTCGCACCCGGGGATCCTTCGCGAGTAAATTCCCGATAATTGCTGCAGTTCCTAATGGCAGGTCCGACCTTGACTTCTCGACGCGGTCTGTCATTTCTAGTGGGTCACTGATTCCGTCTGTATGCGCCTTGAGGGCTACCGCAGGATTACGGACTTTGTCGGCCAGGAACGGATGCTCACCGGTCAACATCTTGAATAGAATAACTCCGAGACTAAAGGCGTCGGAAGCAGCAGTCAGAGTGTCGCCAGTTGAATGGAATTGCTCAGGCGAACTGTACTCGACGCGCCCCGGCACAATGTCTCCTGCCGGCGTTGCTTCAATTTCAGAATCAATCGACGCTGCTATTCCGAAATCAACAATCACTGCAGAAAATTGCCTTGGCGATTCGTCTCCGCCTCCGTTGTCTACAAGCATTATGTTTTCAGGGCTAAGGTCGCGATGAACAATGCCCAGTCTGTGTATTTCTGATAGCCCAAGGGCGATGTCTCTTGCTAGATGCAACGACTCGTCTGCACTTTTCTTGGGGAGGGCGTCAATGTACTCGGACAGCCTGATTCCCGATAAGTATGGCATAACGAAGTACGCGCCCACCGTCGCATCGTCCCCTTGATCGCAGAACTTGACTATGTTCGGATGAGACAATTTCGCGAGCACTTCCATTTCTCGCTGAAACCTCTGTGCGTCTACTCTCTGTGCATCGACAGAGCGACTGTGATCAGGCGGTTTTCGTACTTTAATCGCGTAGAAACTAGGTTTTCCAGCGACCTGCCCCTTGTACAAAACTCCGTGCCCGCCGACGGCAATCCTATCGACGATGTCGTATCTGCCAATACGACGAGGCATGAGGGCAATGGGGTGATCTGTTTGTGTGTCGGAGAGTTTTTCACCGGTTAGTATTGTAGTGTTACTGTCAACGTTGATGCTCTGGCGTTTGGTCATTGCAAAAAGGCGGTTCACGGCTGCAACCCAGTTTCGGCTGTCATTGTCAACTGTGCGAAGCTCTCCAATGTGCAAATGGCGCGACTTTCCAAACGTGAGTACTAACTTATTTTCAGCTAGCTCAAAGACTGGCGACGAATCAGCGGGAATGAAGGCTCCTGAAATGCGACCTAGGCTCTCGCCTTCGTCAAGAAGTATGAGTTGTCGACGTCGGTCCACAGATAGGCTGGCGGGCTGATCCATCAGATCGACAAAGAAGCCGTAGTCCTCCTCACGGAGATCCGAAATGACCTTGGTTTCGATCTTACTGCTCACTAGTAGGACCTCTCTTTCAGAATCCGGACCATTAATTTGATACGACCTTGGCGTGGCCGTTTGAGGGGCTGGTCGAGATATACGTTTGCTTCTTGAACTGCCCACGTCACGCAGTTGTTGCAGTCATCAAAGTTGTCGGGATTGAAAGAGTATTTTCCCTGTTGGCGAGGAGCTGTCCGTCGAGCAATTCCATCTAGCACTTCTGAGGCTATCTCGGCGGCTACCGGCTCCTCGATACGGATTAGTTCGCTGCGACGAGACGCGACTTCATCATACATTCGTATGTCATCAACGATGTAGCCCGGCAGAGTGTGTTCGAAAAGGAATGATCGCCAGTTGACCGCTTCATGGTGCTCGTCTGGAAGATCCATCAGGTTGAAGCGATAGCCTCGAAACGTCTTCTCGTTCGCTTCTTCCCAGAAGATGACCATGTGCCCAGGGTCATCTTCCCCTGTGGAGCGGGATTCTCGCAATATTACACCGAGTCTCGTCATTGCATCACTTTCGTTCTCTAGCCCTAGTAAGGACCAGACTGATACGAAGGGGGGAGTATTTCAAGCAGTAAGAAACTTATTGTCTCAATATTGTCGTACTTCGCATGCGGTACAATCTGTGGTAGCGAGGAAACGACAGATCGCTGTGTCGGAGCTACCAGATCAGTTGGGGGCATGTTTACGCCGCTCTCCTTTGGAACGATTTCACCAGTCCTCCCATGTACGACTCCACGATGACGTCTTCGAGGTGAATCGTCTCAACTTCACCGGGGATGTGCCGGATGGGTGGCAGACTATCCCGTGCTGAATGTGCTCGATGATGGTTGTAGTACGACGCAAATTCTCGAACTAAGTGATTGAGATGCTTCGTGCCGAAGATCACGAATTTTCTGAGGCACTCCAACTTGATTGTTTGAATGAACCGTTCGCAGCGACCCTTCAGATTTGGTGAAGCTCTGGGCAAGGGGTTGGTTCTAACTCCGTTTTAGGCAAGCGTTCCAGAGTAGTCTCTTGAAAACTTGCTGTCTCGATCATGCATGATGATGTCCGGCTTGACTGGCCGATCCTTGGTTTGCTTTAGAAAATCCTTTGACTGGTCAACGACCCATGCCGAATTTGGGTGTGCTGTTGCTGGAGAAACAATCGCTTCCCGTGTTTCGGGGCAAATGAAAGCGAGCAAATACATTTCACGGATCCCAAGGGCAGTGACGGTCTTTACAGAAAAGAAATCACAGGCCCATAGCGTGCCGGCGTGTCGCTAAGTTCGTCCAAGAGTCCGACGTGCGATCTGGACTTGGTTCAATCCATGCTTCCTTGAGAATGTTTCGGACCGTCTGACGACTGATCCCCTTTTCCCCAACTCGCCGATGATTCGTGTGTAGCCGAAACCAGTCTGCCTTGCGATTTCCATGACGAGTTCACGAAGCTCTGGTGGCTTCCGTTGCCCACCTTGCGCCCTTTTCTTTCTCGGCTCATCAGACTCGTTTCGAACCCACCTGTAGAAAGTGGACGGAGTCACAATGGAAATGCGTTCCTCAATCCTGGCAGCCAAATACCGTTCCCGTCCATCCTGGTCGAATCCGTTTGACCGCCGACCACGGTACTTGAGTCGTCTGTGAAAAGAAGGACGGCGAGATTTCAATTCCCTTTGTCGTAACGCTTAGTTTCGCGAGTGGCGAGTCGGCGTTCATGATCACTGGTCTCAACCAGCCGTTTCCCTTTATCAACTCGCAACTAACACGCGCCGACATTAGCTCGCTCATCAGTTTCTTTCCCAAACAGACTCCTGATCGTTTTGTACTCGAACGAATTGCGGATGGGGCGGGATCAAAAACTCTGTGAGCGGGCTATTTTTTCGGAAGCTCCGGCGACGTTGCTCTGGAGCTTTGAGTACCAGGAGCCTGGGCGACTACTTGCTCAACCAGTCGCTCAGCAGTTCTGCTGGGTCTTCTTTGTCGGTCTTTGGTGTCAGGTCTTTCTTTGCGTCCGACGTCAGCTTTCCGACGTATTCCATGGTGCTCTTAAGCGTTTTCGGAGTGCACGTCGCGTCGACTTTGCAGACGTAGATCAGCAGGTAGTCGCCGTTTTCTGCTTTTTCGATGCTCCAGGCACCAATCTTCGTGCCCGCACTTTGACGCAGCAGCTTGGTGGTGGTTTCTAATGCGGGAGCTTCTTTGAGTGTTGCGGCCAGGGCCCACACTTTGCGAATGTCTGCCTGCTGGTAGACGTCGACTTCGTCGCTGACGAAGACTTTCTGTTTTTTATCATCCTTTTGTGTGAGCGAAACTTCCAGAACGCCGTCCTTGTCTTTCGTCTTGCGGAATCGCATTTTCGCTGTTCTCAGGACATCCGCGATTGGCAATGGAGCGGACCGCCAGTCGGAAGCGAGAAGCGTGCGGATTTCTGAAACGTCAACGCTGTAACTGACAAGGCGTGCTTTCGGTGAGATCGCCTGAGAGATCGCGACCAGTTCTCCTTTGTTGTTGACGACCGGGCCACCGCTGTCGCCGGAATTGATAGGCGACTGAGTTTCCACAACCATGAAGTCGTGTTCGCCGACTTCCGTGCTGAACTGTTTTTGATAAACAGATCGAACCGTCCCGGACGTGTACACCCACAGAGCGCCCGATGATCCGGGATTGCCGATCGATTGAATGTCTTCGCCCGGTCCAGGGCTGGATTCTGCCAGTTTGATTTCCTGAACTCCTTTGGGCAGGCGTTCCAATTCGATCAAAGCG
>CAYZYB010000231.1:0-7063 GCA_964481505.1 uncultured Planctomycetaceae bacterium
AAACTCAAGCAATACTACGCACCAGACCTAAACTCGAAAAGAGGGCGACCCTGCGCTTCAGCTGGCGCTTGTGGCGTGGTATTTTCCAGCTGGATTCGAAAACCAAAACGTTGGAAGACGGCCATATGGCTACCGTTGTTAACGATCGCTGGGATTTTGGCGTTCCACACCGACGCAAATCTTGTGGCGGAAATCTCGGCACCAGTTGGCGCATGCTGCGCTTCACAGAATGTTCGACAATGCCTAACGATAATCCTGTTCGCCTTGCCCGCAACGAGCATGATAGGCTGGAAAATCAACGCTACGAACTGCGAAAAAATCACTATTGAGAGACAGGAAACGCCCATCGCCGAAGCTCTACATAGGACGGAATTTGCCATCGTGCTCACGTACGGAGCTTTGGCCTATGTCCACCTTTTCTGCACCTGCAAACAGATTCGAGGATTTAGCTCGGTTTTGTGGGAGAACAATCCTTGGGGCTGGCTGCCGCAGGGAGTTTTCTTTTTTCACGCGATGCCCCTCTTTGCTTGTGCATTCGCCAGCGGTCGATGGATCAGAATGCATTGGAGCCGCCATTTGGCAACACCTGATGAGTATTATGTGGATATGTCGGTCACACGGTTCGCCGCGCTAACAAGCGTCGTCACAATTCAACTCGTCACTTTCTCTTTTCTGTTCGCTTGGTTGATGATTGCGATCCTCTACTTTCCGTCACCCTAGTTCGACCATTTCTATTCAAGACGCAAATTGTTCATTTCAGAAATCTACGAATCATTTCAGGGCGAAGGCCCGTTTGCTGAAACGCCGTCGTTGTTTGTCAGGACGTCGGGATGCAACTTGCGCTGTTCGTTTTGTGACACGCCGTATACATCGTGGAATCCGGAAGGCGAACAGGTTTCGCTGGATGAACTGGCGAAACAGATTCTGGCTAGCTCCGCGCCTCACGTTGTGCTGACCGGTGGCGAGCCTATGCTGGCTCCGCAATTGACGGAGCTTTCCGAAATCTGTCGTGAAGCCGACAAGGTGATTACGATCGAAACCGCCGGAACGGTGGATCGGTCTGTCGAATGTGATTTGATGGCCATCAGCCCGAAGATGCAAAATTCGACACCGGACGACGATGCATGGTCGAAGCGTCACGAAGAAACTCGCTACCAACCGGCCGTAGTTCATTCGCTTCTAAAACGTTATAACGCCATCCTGAAGTTCGTCATCGATCTCGATGACGATGTCGAAGAAGTCGCCGACTACCTCAAAGAATTTCCGGAGGTCAACGGCGATCACGTGTGGCTGATGCCTCAGGCAAAGACCAAACAGGAACTGTCCGACAAAAGCGACTGGGTGCGTCAAGCGGCCGAAACTCATGGGTTTCAATTCTCTTCCAGGCTTCATGTTGAAAAGTTCGGTGACGTCCGGGGCGTTTAAGCCGTAGAGCAAGCGACTCGCTTGCTCAGCCAGTTGCCAACAGAAATCGTTGATTAGACAGACAGGGCTGACTGTCTATTCAACGCTCAAACAACATCGAAAACCACAAGCGAGTCGCTTGTGCTACGTGAGACTCAAGATGACCAAAACGACCAACGTCCGAGTCAGCCTGATTCAGGCGCGCTGCGACGTCGATCCTTTGACCAACCTCGAAGCCGCCATCGCCAAGATCCGGGCTGCAGCGGCCGACGGCGCAAACGTGATTTGCCTGCAGGAAGTGTTCAACACGCAGTATCCGTGTCAGTCAGAAGATCACGCCAACTTCGAACTGGCCGAAGCGATCCCTGGGCCCACAACCGACGCTATCGCAAAGATTGCGAAAGAACTGATGGTCGTGGTCGTCGTGCCGCTGTTCGAAAAACGCACGCATGGACTGTACCACAACTCGGCGGTTGTCATCGACGCTGATGGATCCATCGTCGGGGTGTATCGCAAGATGCACATACCCGATGATCCGCTGTACTACGAAAAGTTCTATTTCACGCCGGGCGATCTCGGCTTCCTGGCCTTCTCGACGAAATACGCGAAAGTTGGCGTCTGCATTTGCTGGGACCAATGGTTCCCGGAAGCTGCTCGCCTGACGGCAATGAAGGGCGCCGAGCTGTTATTTTATCCTACCGCCATAGGTTGGATCCCCGGTGAAAAAGAGGAGCTTGGCCAGAGCCAATATTCGGCCTGGCAAACGATGATCCGCAGTCATGCAATCGCCAACGGGTTGTTCGTGGCAGCTCCGAATCGCGTGGGTCAGGAAGGCGAAATCGAATTCTGGGGCGGATCGTTTCTGGCCGATCCATACGGTAACGTGCTGGCTCAAGCGACACACAATGCAGAACAGAATCTCGTCGTCGAGTGCGACCTGTCGCTGATCAACACGGCTCGCACACACTGGCCCTTCTTCCGCGACCGACGCATCGACGCGTACGGTGACATCACCAAACGATGGTCTGACGGCTAAGCACCCACGCAGAATTCATACACTGGATGTGGATGCGTCCTCAAACATCCATTCTCTTGCCATCAGCATTGCCAGCCAAAGAAACAGCAAGCCGCCATATGCGGGCAACAAATGTCGAAACGTCGTGTATCCAACCAACCAGTGAATCACGATTGTGGTTGTATAAGCCACTGTGCCGGAAGCAGCCAGCGCGTACCACAACCACCGCCTGCCTCGCTGCCAGCCCCAAAGTGCTGAAAGTAGCACCGTCACACCAGTCGCCATCAACATGCCACCAAAGCTAGCGCGGTCGTGAGCCACCAGCGGGACGAGCCGCGGATTCGCTGCTACGAGCGCTTCGCGTGTGGTCTGCATGAATTCCAGGTCGTCCGCGACAAAGACCGACGTCACGCCAAAACTACTGATCAGCGTACCGGCCAACAGTACGCCAACTCCATGGACAACCATCAGCAACTGTCCCCACATCGCTCGTTTCCACGATGGTGAATTGTGCAAATCGAATTCGATCAGCGCCGGTGCCGGCTGAGACGAACGCAGACACAGCGTCATGATCTGAAACAACAAAGCCGAAATAAAGGCGTGAAACGGATCGAAATAGCCGAAGCCAAGGAACAGAAAGAAGCTCAGAAACCCCACAAACGCACTACTCAACAAAGCCACGCGTGCCCAGTACATTCCTTTGCGATCTCCAAACCACGCCAAAGAAATGTACAACGGCCCCAGCGACAACATTGTTCCAGCCAGCGTCACGCGATCGTGTGACATAAACGGCAGCAGTTGCGGATTGATGCTGCAGACTTCGTCCTTCAACATGTCCAGAAATTCTTCGTCATAAGGCAGCAGCACTCGAGTCCAGCCGATGACCAGCACCATGATGCCGCCAAGTGCCAGACTCAGGCCCATCAAAAATGCCCAAAACCATGATCGCTGCGGCGCTGGAGTACTCTCAGAAGAGAGCTGTTCTGCGTCCAATCGAAGATTCTGCGAAGACAACACAGCAGCATTGATGCGCTTCGGCAAACCCGGACCTGACGCAGCGAAGCCGCTGTCCACCAGCACCATGTCAGCGCCAGCGTTTAGCAGATTCAGGGCATCCTCTGGTTCTTCGACACCGCCGCTGGCGATGATGACATGATCCGATCCAACAGACACCGCTTCTGTGACAGCAGACTTCAATTCAGCCACAGTGTCGGCGTGCAGCAATCCGCGAACACCATCGGCATCCACGCCAGCTTGTAAAATGAGGCCATCCACTGGCAGGGTTTGCATAAATTCACACGTTGCCTTGATCGCAGCGGGCTCGACGACGTCGATTCGTGCAAACAAACGTCCACCATCGCTGCGCAGCGTTGTACACAGTTCGTGAAGTTCTGCAGGATCGGTATTCGCGTCGATGTCGAGACTGTAACCATCAACAAGTCCGCTAAGCTGTGCAACGATCTTCGCCAACGACGTCACATCCGCTGCAACGTCCGGCAACAACTGAACGATCACCGGAACGTCGTTTCTGAACGAGTTTTGCTTCAACGCCGCGGCCAAGGCGTCACAGTTGAGCAAGGCTGAGCCACTGGCAATCGCAAGCCCCTGCTCTCGCCACTGCGTTGGAACCGTATCGGGCTTCGCAGAGCAAGCCAGCGGGCCAACTTCCACGAGTCCGAAGCCGAACAGAGTGGTCGCGGACACCGCCTGAGCATTCAGGTCGACTCCACAGGCCAAACCACTTCGCCCCGGAAACGTGAGACCTGCTTTAGAAAAGGCAACATCCGCTGGCGGCTTCGCGTGCCCCATCAGGTTGACGACGGCCCGACCGATCGGATTTCGTCCGAGCAAACCCATCGCTCCAAAGGCCAGACCTTGAGCCGTGGAAAATGGCAATTGCCGCAACAGCGGGCGAAAAACGGTTTGGTAAGTCCAGTCGGGCATTGCATCTCAACAGGTGAATAAAGCCACTTCCGCAAATGGTGGCTTGATCTTAACGTGTGACGACCAAAGAATCCCCTGCAACCAGGTTTAACGACGCCACACCGCCTTACCTTGATAGAAATTCAGTCACTCCAGGATGAGTCACCCAGAGCTTTCTAATTATCGCTGGCCCGCAGAATGGGAGCCTCACGAATCGACGTGGATCGCATGGCCTGTCAACGCAGACACCTGGCCGGGGACCTTCGAACGAATTCCGGCTGCGTTCGCCACGTTCGCCGCCGCGATTGCTCGTTTTGAACCGGTCAACATTCTGGCAGGCGGAGCGTCCGTCATCGAGAACGCGCGTCCGCTGATCGACGCAGCCTGTGAAGAAGTGTCAGCAACGTTCGACGTGCAGTTCGTCGACATCGAAATCAACGACTCGTGGTGTCGCGACTACGGACCGATATTCCTCAACCACAAAGCGCCAACAGGTAATGACGCGCCTCAGATCGCGGTCGACTGGGGCTACAACGCATGGGGCGGCAAGTACCCGCCGTGGGAAAAGGATGCCGCCGCAACAGAATTGATCTGCGCTCGGCTGGACGTCCCGTGTACAGCGCCTGGCATCATTCTGGAAGGTGGTGCCATCGAAGGCAACGGCGATGGAATGATCCTGACCACTGAAAAGTGCCTGCTGAATCCCAATCGCAATCCGCAGTGTTCACGACGGCAGATGGAGTCGTTCCTGAAGAAACAATTGAATGCCAATACGATCGTGTGGTTGCCCGGACACGGCGTTCTCGGCGACGACACCGACGGTCATATCGATCAAGTGGCTCGCTTTGTTGATGCAAACACCGTCGTCGTCGCGGCACCGCACGATGCCGATACACCGGAAGCGGAAGATCTGCGAGCCAACCGCGTGGCCGTGGCGTCGGCATGGGACCGGCATGGGAATTCGCTGCGAGTGGTCGACCTGCCACTGCCGTCGCCCAAGTTTCAGGGCGACCATCGATTGCCGGCCAGCTATTGCAACTTCTACATCGTCAACGGCGGCGTGATCGTGCCCACATTCAACGATTCAGCCGACGACAACGCATGCAGCACGTTGCAGGAACTGTTTCCCTCAAGAAAAATCGTTCCCGTCGACGCCAGTGACCTGGTTTGGGGATTGGGAGCTCTACACTGCCTGACTCAGCAGCGACCAGCCGTCACGTAGCATGGCCCCGGCATTCCATGGCACGGCAACAAGTGCGTTGTCGCTGATGACGGATCCCTCTCCGGGCGGAGTTGTCTTTTGAAAAGATCATCCAGCCCCACCCCAAAAATTCAAACGATGCGCAGCTCCGACGTTCCCTTCGGCAAGCCAAAACACGCCAGGGTCGCGTCTCCCTCGCGACACCAATTGCCGCTGCGAAGGTTGTTCGAAGAACTCACCGGCGTAAGTTTGGTTGTCCCCGACGGTGAAACCAGCTTCAGTTTGCCCGGCCTTACATTGATGCGAACCGTGAACTCCGGACACGCATAGGGTGCTTTCAACTGAAAACCGTCCGCGATCGCCGCGGTTGCTGTCAACTCCTTCGCCGCCCAATAACGCGCGATTTCACTGAGCTTCATCCAGTACAGATTGTCGAACCGACGGTGAATGCGATCGACAACCGTCTTAAACACGTTAAAGCCATGCTCTTTACCGTTGTAGTAAATGCCTGGCCAGTGACAGACCATGACTGCGGGTTCCTGCTTCTGAATCACGTCGACCATCCGACCCGAATTCAGGTCCGGTGTGATGAATTGATCGGGACTACCGGGATTCGCGCCATCCCAGCCACCGAACCAATCGCCCGTACAACCAACAACAGAAACCACGCAGCGTGGATCGTCTGAATCTAAGCCGGTTGCGTATTCAACCTTTGGCTGAACGCTGCGGTCATCGGTATACAGAAACTTGAAGTAATGCGGGATCTCAGCGTTGAAAACATCTTTCACAGACTGCAGCGTGGCCTGAGAAAATTCGGGAACG
This sequence comes from uncultured Planctomycetaceae bacterium, assembly GCA_964481505.1. GTDB lineage: Bacteria > Planctomycetota > Planctomycetia > Planctomycetales > Planctomycetaceae > Fuerstiella. The sequence continues at coordinate 6,366 of CAYZYB010000231.1, forward strand.
ACCTTCGAAGCAAACCCGCCGGGCGTCGTCACACCTTCGCACGGTAGCCCGGCGTTCTTCAGAATCTTCAACGAGTAGCTCAGATAATCGGCCAGCTGATCGACGGACTTGCCGTCCGTCCAACGCCAGTTTTCCATCCAGTCCGGCGTACGTTCCTGGTATGGCCGACCGGTTTTCGTGTTGATGACTCGCGTGTGTGTCGCCATCTCAGGATGAATGTCCCAATTCGGCAGCATCAAATCGCGGACAAGTTTCAGGCTGTCTTGCAGTTGCCTGTGCGACCAGCCCGGCAGTTCGCGATCCACCCAGCCAACGCAAGCAGGCTGTGGAACAATGCTGTACTTACCCTTGATGTCACGCTCCGCACACCATTCGCCAAATTTCCGCACAAAAGAATCGGGAATTTCGCGCGGCCACGTCCACCACGGTTTTTTGTAGTCCTCCCGCCCCGGCCACGCTTCCGAAAACTGTGGCATGGCGTAGTGTGCAAGATTCACCAGGCACGTCGAATCATCGATGATAAACGACACCGGCACGCGAGCTCGCGGATTGACAACGGTAAGGGCGGCGGCCTGATTCGGCCGTTCTCCGGCAACCTGCGCAAAACCAAATTCGTGAGACTGAGACAGCCCCAGTCCTGCAGCCGTGGCCGCTTTCAAAAATTTGCGGCGACTGGAACCTTCAACGAATGCGTTTGC
>CAYZYB010000232.1:0-4702 GCA_964481505.1 uncultured Planctomycetaceae bacterium
GCACATCGCGATGTCGGTAAACCAGCAGGCGACCATCGAGGAATGCTTCGAAGCAGAATGGTCCAAGCTTCACCAGTCGCAGGAACTGACGACCAAAGATCGTTCCGGAAGCTTCGAAGTCGCCTTTGTCGGTGGTGACTTTCACCGAAATCATCGACGCAAAGTTCTCGGAATCACCGCTGGCGGTTTCCGTCAAAGCAATACCTCGCGACTTCGCGACCGACGTGGCACTGATGATGTTGGCACTTCCGTCCAGAGCTGATTCCAGCAGGCCCACAGCAAAGGCCGACGTCATCAAACGCGTCTTCTTGTTGGCCGCTTCTCCACGGAAATCGATCTCCGCCGACTTCACAGAACCTTTGATCATTTGCGAAGCGAGAACGCCAAGGCGGTACGCCAGGTTCAGGTAGTGCTTGAGGTCTTCCATCTCAGCACCAGAAACTGGCGCCATGTTGATGGCATAACGAATTTCGTTGTTCACCAGATAGTCGGTGATGATTTCCGATGCTTCGACGGCTACGCCTTCCTGAGCTTCATCGGTAGAAGCTCCAAGGTGTGGTGTGGTCAGCACCTGCGGCATGTCGACCAGTCGACGATCTTCTGGCGGCTCTTTGACAAACACATCCAGCGCGGCACCGGCGATGTGGCCTGATTCGATGGCGTCGGCCAGGTCGTTTTCGTCGACGATGCCACCGCGAGCACAGTTGATAATGCGCGCTCCCTTTTTCATCGTCGCAAGTCGCTTGGCGTTAACGATTCCGCGTGTGGCATCGATCAGTGGTGTATGAACTGTCAGGTAGTCGCATTCCGGAAACAGGTCGTCGACACTTTCCACATATTCAATACCGTGTTCTTTTGCTTTTTCGGCAGAGAAGAACGGGTCGTAACCGAGCACTCGCATTTCGAAGGCAACGGCGCGCTGAGCGACTGTCAGGCCGATTCGACCGAGGCCGATGACGGCGAGTGTCTTGCCGGAAAGCTGGCTGCCCTGAAACAGCTTTTTATCCCATCTGCCTTCCTTCATGCTGGCAGAAGCGGGGCCGATATTTCGAGACAATGCCATCATCATGGCGAAGGCGTGTTCTGCGGTGCTGGTCGTGTTTCCGGTGGGAGTGTTCATCACCAGAATGCCGGCTTTGGTGGCGGCGTCGGAATCAATATTGTCCGTTCCCACGCCCGCTCGCACGATTACTTTGAGGCGTTTCTGGCCTTCCAGAATTTCCGCCCGCAGCTTGGTTTTGCCGCGGACAATAATGCCGTCGACATTCTGCAGCTCCACCTTCAGGTCTTCGGGCGAGAGGTCCGGCATGACCACAGGCTCAACTTCCGGAGCATTTTCGAGAATCTGCATTCCTGACGCATGCAGGCCATCGGTGATCAAGACTCGGTACACGTGAAATTCGCCTTTTCGTGGCTGACAGCAATGCCGCCATTCTTACAAATCGTTGTGAATCTCATGCAATTCACAGCCGTCCGCCTGGAACGATTCCAAGCCGTTGTTCGTACAGACCGCGTGTTTTATGGCAGGTTCACCACGAAAACAAGACGCCGCCCACTGTGGGACGGGGGTTTCGCGTTTTTGGAGCCTGCAGTCGCAACTCGGGGAGCCGATTCGCGAATAGCCTCACAGCGAACGCTCATCAGCTGACAGCCAGTCAGATCTGCTGCCAAAGCGACGGTTACTGATGACTGTGCTCAGGTCCGGGAAACTCGCCCACCTTAACTTCGCTGACGTACTCCTTCACGGCAGCCACCGATTGTTCTCGCAAATCGGCAAAGTGCTTGAGGAACTTCGGCTTGAAGTCTGGAGTCAACCCTAACATGTCGGGGCCAACCAGCACCTGGCCGTTGCATTGCGGGCCCGCTCCGATTCCGATCGTCGGAATCGACAGAGCTTCCGTAATTCGCCCGGCGATGTCGGCTGGCACAAGTTCAAGCACAATCGCGAACGCTCCAGCGTCTTCGGCAGCTCGAGCGTCGTCCAGAAGTTGTTGTTCGTCCCGCTGAACTTTTCCCATACCGCCCAGCTGTCGAACAGCTTGAGGCCTCATGCCGACATGCGCCATCACGGGAATTTCGGCTCGCATGATCGACCGAATCGTCTTCTGCTGAATGCCACCGCCTTCCAGCTTGATGGCGTCGGCACCGGTTTCTTTGATGATCCGCCCGGCGTTCCGAACGGCCTGTTGAGGGCTCACCTGGTACGACATAAACGGCATGTCGACCACCACCATCGCTCGCTTAACAGCCCGCATCACCATTTTTCCGTGGTAGATCATTTCGTCCAGCGTGACGGGCAAAGTACTGGAATGTCCCTGCACGACCATCGCCAGACTGTCGCCCACCAAAATACTGTCAACGCCTGCTTCGTCCATGATGCCAGCCCACATGGAATCGTAGGCTGTCACCATCGAAAGCTTCTCGCCATCACTGGCAGACTTCACGAAACGCGGAATGGTGATTTTTGCAGTGCGAGATTTGCTCACAGAAATTGATCCGGGACAGAGTAGTTTTATTGAGTTGGCGTCATCGGCTGATTTGATTGTAGGCAAAGAAGGCGAATTCGGGCAGGGACTGAAATGCCAATGAGGCGACCGGGCCGGTTAATTCTCTCAAACGGCGGGGGATTGAAGAGCCACAATGGAATTTGCCATCTTTCAAAAAAATATCAAATTCATGACGGAACTCCGGCCGCCAGCTGCGTTACCTGAGGCATTACCAGCCTCATACCCTGAAGTCGGAGTCAAATCATGCGATTGCTGAACCGTCGCGCACCTGTTCAATCCCGCTTGTCTTTAAGTCGTGGATTTACTCTCATCGAATTGCTGGTCGTGATTTCTATCATCGCCACATTGATGTCTCTGATCCTTCCAGCGGTGCAGGCCGCACGTGAAGCGGCCAGGCGAACCGAGTGCCAGAACCACCTGCGGCAACTTGGGCTGGCAATTCACGGAAAGGCGACAGCAAAAGATGGCAAGGTGCCAGCGTATGGAAAGTTCCAGCCGATCTTTTCCGACGGTACACCTCGACCACCGAGCGATTCCGGCGGCGGATTCCAATCGGCGCAATGTTCGCCGGGATTCAGCTGGGTTCCCGAAGTGCTGGCTCAACTGGATCGACAGGACCTACATGATCGCTGGAACTTTAACGGCTACGGTCAGCAGCCGGGCAACGAGGCACTTGCAACCATGGCTATCAAAATTCTCACGTGCCCCAACGATCCCAGCGCGTGGCAGGAACCGGGTGGTTTGAGCTACGTGATCAACTGCGGTTATGCGTCACCAGAACGAATCGAACAATTTGTTCAGGAGGTGCAAATCACCAACGGCAACAAGGTCAACGAATGGGTGATCCACTCTAACGACCGCCTGGGCGTCGACTGGACCAACGACGGAGTGCCCGACGACACTCCACAAAGCGCCCCGGATCCGGCCGATGACCGGGCAATCACCCGCGATACGGGGATGTCGTGGATGTCGGTGCTGAACAACAACAGCAGTCAGAGGCTCAGTCGAGTTTACGACGGAGCGGACAACACGTTGCTGCTGGGCGAAAACCTGAACGCTGGCTTCAAGAAGAACTGGGCGGGAGCATCCGTTGCCAACGTTGGATTCATCTTCCCGGTATCGTGGCAGCCGAATCACGGCGGCACGTTTCCTGATCCCATCAGACCAGTCGACGTCCTTCCGCTACCAAATCAGATGAAGTCCGGGCCGGAAGGCACGCCCTATCTTTCTTCCGGACACCCGGGCATCGTGAACGTCGTGATGGTCAGTGGGGCGACGCGGTCACTCAGCGATTCCATCGACGAAGACGTTTACCGGCGTCTCATCACGCCAGGCGGTTCGAAGCTGCGAAGCATCCCAGGATTCATATCGGAAGATCCGCTTTCCGGGGACTTTTAGCCGCGGTCGAACCTGCGACACTCGGGAGTCACAGAACGACACTGTCGGCCTGTGACTTTCCCAGTTGGTGTGGCGACGTCGGAGGCAAGACCGCGAACTGAGTTTTCAGCGTCTTGATACGTCCGGTAGAGACGTCATACATTTTGGAATGCTCCGCCACCTGATGCACGAACTGGCGAACAAACGCGTCAAAGTTTTCTTCGGCTCCGGGAATGAACGAAGTTTTGTGCGAGTGGCGACGATCAGCAATGTTCCTGTTGTCGGAGAGGCCCTGGCGACCTTGCGTTAAGCATCCTATAAGGAAGATCAGCCACGAAAACAGATTTAACGCAAAGGCGCAATGTCGCTACGACGCAAGGAAATCAATGCAGCCCCCTCGCGACTTCGCGCCCTTGCGTTAAACATCCAGCGAGAAAGAGCATGAACGAAAACGAAATCAGCCGGTTGATCGTCCAAAACGCGATTGAGGTTCACCGCACGCTCGGCGGTCCGGGTTTGCTTGAATCGGTTTACGAAGAAGCACTCTGCTGGGAAGTGCAGCAACAGAATCTCGACGTGAAACGACAACTTTCCCTGCCGATTCCGTACAAGAGCCACACGCTGGCGTCACCACTGAAGATAGACCTGATGGTCAACCGACTGGTGATCGTCGAATGCAAAGCCGTTAGCCAATACAACGCCGTTTTCGAAGCCCAGACACTGACCTATCTGCGGCTGACTCAACTGAAACTCGGTATGGTGATCAACTTCGGAGAGCGGATGGTGAAAGACGGAATTCATCGCGTGGTCAACGGACT
>CAYZYB010000232.1:4802-7063 GCA_964481505.1 uncultured Planctomycetaceae bacterium
AACTTCGGAGAGCGGATGGTGAAAGACGGAATTCATCGCGTGGTCAACGGACTTTGACTGAGGACGAAATCAGAAACGCAAAGACGCAAGGAAATCAAAGCAGGTCCTTTGCGCCATCGCGCATTCCACTGCAGGTTTGTTTGAAGCAGGTCGGCCTGCAGCAGCAGTGGTTCTAACGCCGATTGTTTTTCCTGCTGCAGTTGGATTCCCGCTGGGTGAGAGCTTCCACTTGAGCCGGAATCTCCGTCTGTCGTGTCGTGAGCCACGCGATTGTTTCATCGGCTCCCGGACCGTTGAGGATTCGGGATGTTTCCGCAAAAATGAGATCAGGCTGACCGACCAAACCTTGTTGAATTGTGCGAATGACGTCGTCGCGAACGATCGGCCAGTTGGCCCGGCTCAGCGAACTCATTGCGGAGAACGTCGACCTTGGTCTCCAATGCGGAAAGTCGATCGACGACGGTGTCGTAAAGTAACTTCACTTGGTCCAGGCAGTTGCCGACGTTCGTCAGTTCCGTTTCGGAGATCTCTGAGTCGTCGACTTTCCATCGCGACCAGCCTTCCTGTTTCTCCCACTGCTTCGGAATCGCCTTCGCCAGAAGTCCCCAAAACACTGAAACGCTGGACTTCTGGCGAAGTCCACTACAGCGCACATTACCAGCCGTTCAGCTCAGCAACACGGCCAAGGATTCCGATCCCGTACTTTCCTTTTCGTGTGCCGGCGTTGTCGATGAACTTCTTCACCAGTGGCAGAGCGGGCTCTCCCATCCAGTCGAGCACGTTGTGCAGCATGACTGTGTTTGATGCTGCCGATTCTTTCTGAAACAGGAGGTCATCCAAACACGCTAACGCTGGTGACGGCTGGCCAAGTTTCACCAGAGTCCACGCTGCCATCATGCGGACTTCGTGCGAATCATCCTCTAACGCCGTTTCAAGCACAGCCGCTGAAGGAGCCGCCGCTTTGTCCAGAAGATGCAGGCCCACGACGGCCCACCATCGCAATCCTTCGTCGTCGTCACTCATTTGCTTAGTCAACGTTAAAAGGTTTGCGGGATCTCGTGCCAACGCCACATCAGCAGCATCCAGATAGGTTTCCAGCGGGTACAGATCTTTGTTACGGATCATTTCATAGATTGTGACGTTGTTTTCTGCCGCTCGTCGTTCACGCATTTTTTCCGGCAACAATCCGGAATCGAATAGTTCCAGTTGCCGCTTGCGGAGCTGCTGCTTGAGTTCCGCAATCTTTGCCGCGTGTTCCTGAGAATCGATCAGGTTGTGAACGTTGTCGAAATCACTTTCGTTGTCGTAGAACTCTTCCGACACCCGGGGCCGAAAAAATCGTCCGGTAATTTCGTTTGTCTTTCCATCACGATGATGTTGCTCCCACGCCGGTGTTAGCGGAGCCTTCCATAGATACGCCAGATGCTGACCAGCGGGAGCGAAGGGCATGTAGTTGATGTGGTACGCAAACCGTGCGTCTCGCATGAGTCGAACGTTGTCCAGTCGCTCGTCCGCTCGTTCACGAAAACCAAGGTGATATTTCGGAGCGTCTTCCTGATGCTTTCCGAGAAAGATTGTGCCCTGGAACTGCTCCGGAATATCGGCGCCCGCCAAAGCCAGCCACGTCTTCGGCATGTCGACAAAGCTCACGATTCGGTCAACCGTCGTCCCCGGTTTTTCTGCCGGATACAGGTGCTTGAACTTTTCGGGAATGCGAACGATTAACGGGCAGTGAACACCACTGGAATACAGAAAACGTTTGCTGCGAGCCATCACGCCGCCGTGGTCTGAGTTGTAGACGATGATGGTGTCGTCGTAGAGGCCGTCCTTTTTGAGTGCATCCAACGTAGCCTTCACTTTCGCGTCCATCTTCTCAACGGCAGCTGCGTACTTAGCATAGTTCTTTCGAATGACCGGCAAGTCCGGGTGGTACGAAAACAGCTTCATTGTGGCCGGATCGACCTTCGGGTTATCGACGTTTCCATGAGCTCGACTTTCGTGACTGTCGCCGATGTTGACCACAGCAAAAAACGGCTGCCCTTCTTTACGATGCTTCCAACCGTACTGCGACTTTCCCTTGCCGCCTTTGAAGTCCCAGCATTCTTTGTCTTCACGACCACCGATGTTGTAGTCCGTCTTGCTTGGGTTCGAAGTGTGGTACCCCGCCGCTTTCAGCAGGTCCGGGTAATACTTGATTTTGTCGTGCGGAATATTGTTGCGGCTGCGCATTGGCTGAGTGCCATTCGAAATACCGTACATTC
>CAYZYB010000233.1:0-7053 GCA_964481505.1 uncultured Planctomycetaceae bacterium
GACAAAGAGGCAGGGCTGTCTTTGCAGACTCCGGACGATCTCAAGAAGGGTGGCGACAACGGCGCCGTTCTGAATCGGTCAGATCTCTCAGCCAGCCTTCTGCTGTCGGTCCTGGATAAGAAAAGCGACCAGGCGATGCCGCCCGAAGGAGAGGCTCAGCCAACGGACGAAGAACGCCAGCAACTGCGCAAATGGGTGATGTCCGGCGCGAAGATGAAGCCGATTGCGACCGGTATTCCCCAGCTGCCAAAAGTAAAACCTTTTCGCGAGTCGGCTCCGGCGCTCCTTGCGTCGGTTTCCGTCGTTGCCGGTGAGTCAGTGGCTGTTGCCGGAAGTCGTCGGATTTCATTGATCAATCCAGCCACAGGAAAATCTGTTTGGACCACACAAATCGATAACGGAAAAGTTGCCGGACTTTCTGTCGCACACAAAAACCCCTGGATCATCGCCGCCGCCGGCACGCCAGGCGTTAACGGAATGGCATTGGTGTTGGCAGCCGAAGACGGCAAAGTGACCAAGACCATTGGAGGTCATACTGACGCAGTCTATTCGGCCATCCTGAATCATGATGACACACTGTTGGCCACTGCGGGCTACGATCGTCGCATTCTGATTCACGACCTCAAGACTGGCAAGGTGCTCCAGAGTTTGGAAGGCCACAACGGCAGCGTGTTTTCGTTGAGCTTTGATCCGGCGGGGCAGGTTGTTTGCAGCGCCAGCGCCGACGGGACCGTCAAGGTTTGGAGTGTGCGTTCCGGTGAACGGCTGGATACGTTAAGCCAGCCTCAGGCCGAACAATATTCCGTGCTGGTTAGCAAAGATGGTCGGCAAATTCTGGCTGCGGGAGCCGACAATCGCATTCGTGTTTGGAAATTGTTGTCACGAACCAGGACTCGCATTAACCCGCAACTCATTTCCAGGTTTGCCCACGAACAGCCGATTTCGCGACTGGCGATGTCTGGTAATGGCCGGCTGTTGGCAAGTGTCGCAGAAGACGGTTCGATCAGGACGTGGCTGGTTGAGCGGTTGCAGCCGTTGCAAAATCTGCCGCAGCAGGAAGTTGCCGTGACGTCAATGACCTTCCTTGATGATCAGCGTCTGTTCATCACACGAATTGACGGAACAACCGATATTCTTCCCCTGAAATCTTCGAAGGAAAAAATGTCGGCGACGACGGACGGCAAAACAGTCACAGCAAACCTGATCATGCTGCCGAGAGAACTGAATGAAGTCACCGAAGCTGCGACAGCCAATAACGATGCTTCACAAAGCCAAACGGTGAACTTACCCGCAAAGATCAGCGGCACGATCAAACCGGACGGCGGCAATGATCGCGACTTCGACTGTTTCCGCTTTGAGGCCAAAGCCGGACAGAAGTTACACATGGAAGTGAAAGCTCAGCGAATGAAATCACCGTTGGATTCAAAGATAGAAGTGTTGACGGCTGACGGACAGCAAATTCTGCGAAGTCGACTGCAGGCGGTGCGTGATTCGTACTTCACTTTCCGAGGTAAAGACTCCAGTACTTCGAACGATTTTCGAGTGTTCAATTGGCAGGAAATGGAACTTAACGAGTACATCTATTCCGATGGGGAAGTCAACAGACTGTGGCTCTACCCGCGCGGCCCGGATTCCGGGTTCAAGGTTTATCCGGGGTTTGGAAAACGCCACGCGTACTTTGGTACAACGGCAACGTCTCACGCGCTGCAGGCGCCGTGTTTTATCGTCGTTCCACGTCGGCCGGAAGAAACACTTACGGCTAACGGCCTGCCCGTCTTTCCTGTGTACTACGAAAATGATGATGATGGCCAGCGCGAACTTGGCAGCGACTCACGACTGTCATTCACCGCGCCAGCCGATGGGCATTACGTTGTGCGAATCAGCGACGCTCGCGGCTTCAGTGGTGCCGAATACAAGTATCAACTCGTGGTCCGATCGCCACGGCCGAACTATTCGGTGAAAGTGTCGACCAACAAGTTAAGCGTGGCCGCGGGAACAGGACAGGAAGTGTCGTTCACCGCGAAGCGTATTGATGGTTACGATGGTCCAATTTTTATCGATGCGGTCAACCTCCCGTCCGGCTTCGCATTTTCTGGCCCGATCGAAATTCAACGGGAACAATACCAATGCTTCGGAACTGTCTTTGCGACCACAGAAGCAAAGCAGCCGACACCGGAAGAAGTGAAGAAGATTCAGTTTGTTGCCCACGCCCCGGCGAAAGGTGCCCTCGGCAAAGCAAAGGACATTGGCGGGCTTACAGAACTTAAGCTCAAAACTAAGACGAAGCTGAAGGTAGTGATTCGGAATTCGTCAGCCAATCCGGACGTTATTAATAAGCCGGTCGTGAGCACCGGCGGCGTGCTGCTGCAGATTTATCCGGGCCAGACGATTCAGGCATCATTGGAATTGGAACGACTAAAGCACGACGGCGTTGTATCGTTTGGGAAAGAAGATGCTGGCCGGAATTTGCCACACGGAGTCTTCGTTGACAATATTGGACTCAATGGCCTATTACTGCTGGACAAGCAGACCAGACGTGACTTTTTCATCACAGCGGCGAAGTGGGTGCCGCCGTCGAAATCAACGTTCTATCTCAAGACCAACGTTGAAGCCGTGACGTCGTTTCCCGTGACTTTAGAAGTCCTTCCACCAAAGGCAGGCGGCGATTCGACGGCAGTCACGGCGACGAGCAAATAGCATGGCGGCGAATCTAAGGCGGCACTGGTTTCTTGTAGGGTTGCTGGTCGTTATTCCCACTGGAATACTGTCTGCGCAGTTGGGACCGTCCGCGTACATTGTTGACGGCGTCAAACGAGTTCCAACTTCTGTTTGCACTGCGGCAATTCTGTTTTTGATGTCCGTGACACTCAACACAGGTCGCCTACTTGATTCAGTGCGCCGACCGGCGCCCTGCCTGACGGCGTGTGGGGTGAACCAGATCATCATTCCGCTGATGGCATTACCGCTGCTCGGACTTCAGCGGTCGGCCGACATGAAAGTTGGGTTGCTGATCGCGGCCAGCGTTCCCTGCACCATGGCCGCCGCGTCTGTCTGGACTCGGCGAGCCAACGGGAACGACGCAGTTTCTCTGCTGGTAACGCTAGTCACCAACGGTCTATGTTTTGTGGTGGCTCCGTTTTGGATGACGGTTGGAGCAGAATGGTTTGGGACTTCGGAAACATCTTCGGATCTGAATTTCGCAACACTGATGAAGAAGATGACACTGGCAGCCTTGTGTCCCGCTCTTTTGGGCCAGTTGCTGCGACTATCTGCAAACACAGCGGCTTTCGTTGATCGAAACAAACCTAGGTTCAGTACTCTGGCTCAGACAATCATTCTGTTTTTGGTGTTGGTGTCATCCTTTAAGGGCGGTCTGCAGTTTCAGCAGGACGGCATGGCAGACAACCTTCGCCACACCGAATTTGCTATTGTCTGGGCCTGCTGTATTGGGTTGCATCTGGCGGGAATGCTGATTGCATGGCTGCTCAGCGGCTGGTTTAAGTTCGAATGCGCAGATCGAAGAGCGTGTGCGATTGCTGGCAGTCAAAAAACGCTGCCGATCGGAATTCTGATTTCGCAGGCGACCGGATTACCGTTCTCGCTGCTACCGATGTTGATGTTTCATGCGTCACAACTGTTCATCGACACGTGGATTGCCGACCGCATGAAGGCGGGCGATGAGCCTGTGCGAGAAAAGAATTCAAAAGTTGATCCGGATCGAAGAGCAATCGTAGAAAATTAATATGCTGAGCTTTGCTGTATGGCTGGGGTGAGACCGGTCATCCATCGATGACTACGTCGCTGAGGTCTTTCGAAACCGGGTACTTAGGATCCATCTTCTTCAAGGTTGCAACAATAGTCCGCATGATGGCCAGATTTCGGTACCATTTTTGATCTGCCGGAATGACGTGCCATGGAGCGTGTTCTGTGGTGCATTCGTTGAGCATGTCCTGAAACGCCAGTTGGTATTCGTCCCACTGTTTGCGTTTGCCGAGATCTCCTCTGTCGAATTTCCAGTTTTTATCAGGTTCGTCGAGTCGATCCTGAAACCGCTCTTTCTGTTCGTCTTTGGAAATATGCAGGAAGAATTTCAGGACGGTGGTCCCGGAGTCAGTGAGGTGCTTTTCAAACCGGTTGATCGTTTCGTAGCGCGGACGCCAAACACTTTTCGGGACGATTTCGTCGACTCGAACAACCAGCACGTCTTCGTAATGCGAACGGTTAAATACTCCGATCATGCCCTTGCCAGGAACGGCTTTGTGGATGCGCCACAGAAAGTCGTGAGCCAATTCTTCGGAGGACGGCTTCTTGAAACTCGTGACGACGACGCCCTGCGGGTTGACTCCCTTAAAGATGTGACGAGTGGTGCCGTCTTTGCCACCGGCGTCCATCGCCTGAAGAACGATCAACAACTTTTGTTTACCCTCAGCGTACAGTGCCACCTGCTGTTCGATGAATTCTTCTCGCAGCTTCACGAATTCCTTTTCCGCATCCTTCCGGTCGTCGTGCAGCGTCTTTCCACGTGTGGTAATGTCGGCAAGTTTAATAGTCTTGCCCGGCGTTAGCTGATGAGTGTGTGGCATCGACAGAATTTCTCTATTGGCGGAAAATCGAAACGAAAGCGGTAGCAAACGAGCGTGCCGTTTCGATGAATCGTACTGTTGCGGCAACCGACTTGCCACAACGACACACGCAGACCACCATTCTACAGGCAAAACCACGTGAGTCTTTGCGATCGAATTTCTGATATCCGAAATCCACCGCGCAAGTACGTGTCTGTGCTGCCGGAAGTCGTTATTCGCCAGGAGTGCGAAGATTTTGAGGTCGAAGAAATCCCAGCGTACCTGCCCGACGGCACCGGTGACCATTTGTATCTTTGGGTTGAGAAACGTGACTTACCCGCAGCGGAGCTGTTGTCGCGACTGGCACGCAGTTTGAAGGTTTCATCTCGCGAAATCGGCGTGGCCGGGCAAAAAGACCGTCGTGCGGTGACGCGGCAGTTCGTTTCTGTGCCGCGAAGCTGCGAAGGTCGCCTTGCGGACGTTGAAGATGAGCGATTTAGAATTCTGTCTGTTTCGGCCCACCGGAACAAATTACGTACGGGACACCTCAATGGCAACCGGTTCAGAATTGCCCTGCGACCGACGGCGAGTGGATCGTTCACCGAGGAACATCTGGCCCACGTGAAGCAAAGGTTGCAGTTGCTTGAAGTGGAAGGATTCCCAAACTATTTCGGGCCGCAGCGATTCGGTCACGAAGGGAACACGGCGATCGAAGGCATTGAATTCGTTAAGGGTGAGATCACGGCGAAACGATGGAAGTACCAACAGCGCCGGTTCATGACTCGGATGGTGTGCAGTGCGGCTCAGTCGGCCGTTTTTAATCTGGTGTTGGGCAGACGAGTGACCGCTGGTACCTGTGCGACACCGTTAAGCGGCGATGTTGTGTGTCGCCGTGATGGAGTGCGACCGTTTTTGTTTGACGAACGCGGAGAGACAGCCGCAGGGGATGTCATTCCGATGGGGCCGATGCCGGGGCCAAAGATGATGGCGACAACGGGAGCGATCCACGCCGCGGAAGCCGACGTACTGTCCCAGCTTGGTCTTTCGTTTGCAGATTTTGAAAGGCACAAAAAGCTAACGTCGGGGACTCGGCGTCGCTGTGTTGAGTACCCGGCCAGCACCAGTGTAGAGCTCTCAGCAGAAGGAACCATCCGAATCGGTTTCGATCTCCCGTCCGGAACCTTTGCAACAGTTCTGCTGTCCGAAATAACCTCCTAACGGCTCCGCCTGCAGATCGTATTGTGCGTCGCCAACGCATTACGGTCGCCCGCCGTTAGGATTGGATGCCGCCGAGATTTCATCAAGATGACGGTAGCGTTGCTGAATAGATCAGACAGGATTGACAGGATGACGACAATCCTGTTCATCCTGTAAATCCCGTCAAAAAAGCAAGCCAGAGCTGATCAGAGAACGGGAATTTGTGTCAGGGCTGTTGCTATGCCCTGTTGATGGAGTTTCTTAAAGCTGTGCAACTATCGACTTAGTCTACAGACGATTCCTCAGGATTTTCGCCACGCGATGAGCGATGACCTTGCCGACTGTACGCAGGCCAGGGGAAGTGGATTCGCAGATTCTGAATCCGTCGGGGTTGTCCAGACCTGTTTCCAATCGTTCCAGGCAATTTTGCTATCGGAGAACAGGACTGCTTCACGCGACATCGGGGTCATGCCGTATATCGAAGCTCGCGCCGGTGGAAACGGTCGAAGCTGATGTCGCCGGTGAAGATCGACCGAAACGTCTTTTTCGAATTCACGGTCCGGCCAGACCAGCAGCCCGAAACTCCGAATATCGTAAGGGTGGCTGCCGACAAGTTGCCTTTCAACCTGTTCGCGAACCAGATCGACGCCGGCTTTTGCGTAGAAACCGCGGAGGGCGGTCTCGAAGCTGTGCTGCATTTCCGGCGAAACGTTCTGCAGCCAGCCTGCGTCTGCAACCGTCGCCACTAACCATCCGCTTTGTTCTTCGAACAGCAACTCGACAGGCTGCCTTTCGGTCGTTGGGCACGTCAACTGCACCAGGAAACTGTTGGACGCAGCCCGCACGTTCACGTCCGTAATCGGATGCTCTTTCCACACAGCGCAGTAATCGAGCAGTCGGACAAGGTCGCGTTCGACGAACCGGCGGATGTCACGCTCAACGTGTTCGAGTGTTTCCCTGAGGGCACGGCGCTGACTAAAACGCTGGAACGAAGCGTCACGTGTTTCTATCCTGCGGCGCAGATTGAAGAGCTTTGGAAGCGTGCCGGAATGGAAGCCAGGTTTGAGTAATCGTCCGCCGTTTTCACCGTGTGAACCGATGACCACAGGACGGAGGTTGGGAACGCGATTACTGGCGTACAGACGCCAGTTTTCTTTGAGTTCCCAAACCAGAAAGCCAAAAATTCCCGGTAGAAATACGATATTGAACCAGGTGATGGGGCCAGCCAACGCGACTCCAAGGTATGGCGTCAGCGTTTCTCTCATTTGATGTTCGAGTACCAGAATCACCGGGA
>CAYZYB010000234.1:0-7041 GCA_964481505.1 uncultured Planctomycetaceae bacterium
GATTTGGCCGGTTTCGCATCGGACACACACCAGCGTTGAGGGTGTTTTCGCTGCGGGTGATGTGGCAGACGATCACTACAAGCAGGCTGTCACAGCCGCAGGCACCGGCTGTGCTTCCGCGCTGGATGCAGAACGGTGGCTGGCCGATAAAGGCTTGCTGTAACTTATTGAACGATGTTTGGGTTGCCGTAGATCGAACGTTAGATTGTCTGCGTCGGCCCTTGCATCAGCTGCCGAATCCCATGGCTCCAAGCCAGTTGCGGCCTTTGGATCCGCGTTCTTTGGTGCTCGCGTTCTGGCTGATTTCACCATTTTCGTCGATTTCGAGCCCCATTGTTCGAGCTCTTGCGTGTAAGCGATCACTGGCGACTTCCAGTTGCGAAGCCTGACGAGAGACGCGAGCGCGTTCCAGTGACAATTCCAGTTCTCCGTAGCGCGACTGGTTCCTGAGTAACTGGAGAGTTTCTCCAATTGCAGCCTGGAGTTCTTCCGGTGAATTTTCGCTCAGGTCAGCCAGTTGGTCCTGAGAAATTCGCTGGGCCGCGCGACTTCTTTTTTGCAGCCTTTTGACCAGCATGGAAATCGTTCGCTCCTGGTTGATCACAGCTGTGCGAAGTTCCTCGGCGTTTAGTGATTCAGGTTCGCCGATTGACGTGAATTCCGGAATTTCCAATTCCGATTCCGGCTCATTCACATGAGAGGCGTCTTCCTCGAACGTTTCAAGCTCTGTACGCTTTGATGTCTCTTCTTCGCCTGATGCATCACTGACGTTTTCGCCGTGTGATTCCAGGCAGGCATTGCGGATATCGTCCCAGGATTTTTCTGACAGTGGAGCAGCAACAGGCTCCGTGGGTTCGAACGTTTCTTCGGAACTCTCTACAGCAGCCTCGATTGGCTCAATGTTCCCGACGGAACTGCCCTCTGCCAGCTTGTGGTCAATGGCGTCTGTCACAGCCGTAACCAGCGAGCACTCAAGACTTCGAAGTGCGTCCGCGACCTGAACAATCGCCTGCGCCTGTGAGTCGAGAGTTTCGCTAACCTTGAGTGTAATTCCTTCGCCTTTGTTTTCTGCGAGATCAGTGATGCGAGAATCGAGCTGTCCTAATCGCTCAAGGATCGTGTTCGTTGCTGAAGCACTTTGTTTGCGATTCGCAGATCGGTTACGCTTTCGACCACTGTCATTTGCGGATTTGCCATTCGCGGTCGAGGAGGCTTTGGGACTTGATTGGGAAACTGTTGATTTCGGCATTGATTGGTCTGCTCGCATGATTGAGATCGGCCTGCACGTCGCACAAAGACAACCGTGAGGCCACAATGAATTCTCTGTAGCGTAAAAATGGCCCGAAATCTGGTCTAAACTCAGCAAAGGACGAGCATAAGTCGCAGCAACTGGTCCTGGCAAAGTCTCTGTCGAACCTTAGGTTACGAATCGGTCGTGTGGTACGTGCTTCGACGTCGTGCTCGACTTCTGAGAATCCTGTAGTTCTGACTGTGCCGATTGTGGCGGTTGCTGGTAAACTGGCGGCTCACGTCTTCATTCCCCGTCCACGATTCCGAGCAAGGCACGCCGTCTTGGAACGACTCATTCTACGGTCAACAGTATTTTCGGAAGGTCAAATTGAGTTACTTCCCGAAGAGTTGCCAGTGGTGTTAGGTCGCAGCAGAAATTGCGACATCACGATTAATGATGGTTTGCTAAGCCGCAAGCATTCGGAGATTTTCCTGAATGATTTGGGGAAACTTCAAATTCGAGATCTGGAATCCACGAACCTGACGATTGTCAACGAGCGAGATATCGAGTCTCACTTCCTGAACACAGGCGACGTCATTCTGTTGGGTGAAACAGAAATCGCGGTCGAAGTGATTCGTGCTGTCGATGAAGATCCGAACGAACAGACCACGCGTGACCTGACGATTTTGCCCAGGCCGGATGACGAAACGAGAGAGAATTAGGTTCGTTTCGCATCAATTTTTCTTCTGCCTTTTGACTGCTGTCGTTAATGCCCGTCGATCTCCTTTCTGCTCCTCGTTTCCAATCGCAAGACCTTGGGCTGCCGCTGCCGGATGATCCGCACGCTGTTTCTGCCTGCCTGCCGCTGTGGGCACATAACATCGGTTACGAAGAAGGCGACCCCGCCGTTATTTCGAAGTTGCAGGCGGCCTATCCACGGTTTTGTTTTCACCCCACAGTGCAACAGCTCAACGAACAGATTCTGCGAGACAGACAAATGTGTGGTCTGCCGTTCGCGTCGCGCAAAGCGGCCAGTCGTGCCATCGAATATGTACAACATGCCGCGGGCGCGGATACGGAAATTCAAATCACGCCACTTGCAAATCAGGCGGCAGGTGGAGCGACTGGTGTGAGTGTGCACGCCGATGTGTTTTCGATTCTCAAACAGTACTGGCAGCATGCGGGCGAAAATGCATCATCGCGAGTCTGTGAACTCATTCTGAATGAAACACCAGCGACCTGCTCGGATACCGAAGATCGCCGAATCGTGCGTAATCGAGTCGCCGCAATTCAACAAACCGATGTTGAAAACGTTTTTCTGTTTCCATCCGGCATGGCGGCAATCGCCGCTACATGGCGAACCGTGCAGCAGGGCTGGCAAGGCAGTACCTGTCAATTCGGTTTTCCTTATGTGGATACACTAAAGATTCAGCAACGATTTCCGGGCGCACAGCATACGTTCTTTCCCATCGGAAACGACGATGACCTGGCAAGTCTTCGGCAGCAGTGCAGCACGGCACCGCCGACTGCTGTGTATTGTGAAGTTCCCACAAACCCTCTGCTGGTGACACCCAACCTTCTTCAGTTGCGCCAGCTTGCCGATGAGTACGGTTTTCTTCTGATTGTCGACGACACGCTTGCTGCCTGCGGGAACCTCGAAGTGCTTCGTGTCGCAGACGTTGCGGTCACAAGCCTGACGAAATACTTCAGCGGCTACGGCAACGTGCTGGCCGGTTGCATGACGTTAAATCCCGCGGGTCGTCATTTCGAAAGACTGCACCAGCTGATTGCCGAGGACTTTGAAGAAACCCTTGCCGATGTCGATGTCTCTGTGGTGCGGCATAATTCCGAAGATATTGCTCAAAGAATGAAAACGATCAACTCCAATGCGGCGGAGTTGGCAGATTTGTTACAAAACGACGACCGCGTCGAACACGTTTACTACCCGTCATCGGCCAGTGCTGAATATGAATCGTTGCGAGCAGCGAATGGCGGGTACGGTGGCCTGTTGTCCATCGTGCTAAAGAGTCCTGCAGATACAACGCCGCAAGTGTTTGACGCTCTGGAAGTCTGCAAAGGCCCCAATCTTGGCACAAACTTCACACTGTGCTGCCCCTACACAATTCTCGCACACTACACGGAATTGGATTTTGCTGAGCAGTGCGGTGTGTCGCGCTGGCTGCTGCGAATCAGCGTCGGCACGGAGCCTGTTGAAGAACTGAAGCGTCGGTTTCTGTCAGCGTTTGCAACAGCGTCGTCTGATTCACAGGAACTCCTCCGTTGAACGCATCGTCCCGGGCGGGACGTGTTGTCGCTCAGGGCTGCGAGATGGGGCCAGAGAGTCCGAACATTAGAGTCGATCGCTTTGTCCCTGCTGTTTGATTTCTTCTAACAGCTCTTTAATGCGTTCTGAATCCTGTTTTCGCGCGACCAAAGTAGCGTCGCCCGTGTGTACGATGATGAGGTCTTCGACACCGAGCGCGGCGATCATGTGATCGTCCGTGGTGCGGATAATACAGTTCTTCGTGTCGACTCCAGCGAAGGGACCATCGACGGTATTGCCATTGTTGTCCTCACCGGCAAGTCGCGGCACAGCCAGCCAGCTGCCGACATCGTCCCAGGAAAATGGAGCTTCGATGACAGTTGCGCCGGTGGCGCGTTCGAGCACAGCGTAGTCGATGGAGATGCTGTTCATCTGCGGAAACTCTTCCGCCAGCACGGTACCATAGTTGTCGGTTCCAATAGCTTGCATGATCCGTTGCAGACGTTCGTACATGTCCGGTTCATGCTGTTGAAGTTGATCTAGTATGGTGGCTGCTTTCCAGCAAAAGATCCCGCAGTTCCAATAGAAGTCGCCGGATTCCACATACTGTTCAGCAAGCTCCAGTTGCGGTTTTTCGCGAAACGACTTCACGTCGAAAGAACCGTCCACGGCTGCAAATGCGTCGCCGCGTTCGATGTACCCGTAGCCTGTGGCCGGAAACGTCGGAGCGATCCCAAACATCACCAGGCGATCGGGATCTGCTTCGACTACAGAAACTGCTTTCATTGCAGCAGCCTGAAACGTTTCGCGCGGCGAAATCACATGATCGGCTGGCATGACGAACATGATGGCGTCGAGATCCTGCTTTAGTGCATGAGCGGCCGCGAGCCCGATGCAGGGGGCCGTATTGCGTGCCATTGGTTCGACCAGCACGTTGCCGCCGGGGATTTCCGGAAGCTGCTGCTGCGTAGGTTCGACCTGAACCGCATTCGTGACAACCCACGCATTTTCAGATTCAACCATGCCGTCGCAGCGATCCAGTGTTTGCTGGATCATTGTGCGATCACCGGCCAGCTTGAGGAGTTGTTTGGGCATCTTCGTGCGACTCTGAGGCCAAAATCGCGTCCCACTGCCACCTGCCATGATTACTGCGTGTAACATAATTCACTCCGTTGTTCGTAGATCGCGTCCCGTGAGACGGTCGTTACTGATATTGTTTTTCTGTTTCGTTTTTTTGGTTTCGGCGCAGAATTCTCACGCCGATTGTCAGGCAGACGCATGACTTGCGGAAAGGTTTTCCAGCGGCCCAACGCCAACCGTCGTTTTCATTTCAATCGGAAAGACTTCCAGCATTTCATTGATGTCCTGCAATGTAAGCCCGCGGATGATCTTTAAGTCATCTGCAACGGCGTTGTATTCGCCACGATAAACCCAGTTTCCGCCGAGTGACGTGAGCCGTCCCATTGGTCGCTCGCCTCGCAGAACGATTCGTGAGGCCACTTTGTTTTTGGCTTGTTCGAGCTCTTCTGCGGTGACGCCGTGTTGATTGACTTCGTCGAAAACGTTTTGCATACGAGCGATGTTTGCTTCGACTTCCGCCGGTTTGCAGCTGAGGTACGTCATCCAGGTGCCAGCGCCGTCGTATTCGTTGTAGCCAAGGTCAGCGGCTTCCACGTGGCCTGGATCGACAAGTTCCCAAAACAACCGACTGCCGGAATCATCGCCAACAACAACCGACAGCAATTCGGCAGCATAGCGCCGTTTGTCCGTGCCTTTGGGAGCGACTCCCATCTGCATGATGTGCTGCTGAACACTGGATTCACGTGTCATCATGCGAACACGATTTTGCGGCGACAGTTCCGGAAGTTCGCGTTCGCAAACGCCGGACGGAATATCGCTGCAGTATTTTTCGATGGTGGCAATCAGGGAATCGAAGTCTGTGTTGCCCGCTACAGCCAGCGTCATGTTGCTGGCGCGATAACGTTCGCCGTGGTACGTTCGCATTTGCTCAGCAGTCAACGCCGTGATGCTCTCATTGGTCCCCAGGATACTCTGACCAAGCGGATGGCCGGAAAAATGTGTCGCCATGATGTTATCGTAAGCGGTAAACGACGGGTGATCGTCGTACATTCCGATCTCTTCCAGAATGACGTTCTTCTCCATATCAAAGTCATTCTGCAGCAGCGACGGTTGCATCAGAATCGACAACAACTCCATCGCCGGATCCAGATATTCCGGCAGGACAGCCGCGTAGTACATCGTGACTTCTTCACCGGTCGATGCATTATAGCTCGCCCCGATTTCATCAAAAATTCGGTTCACGTCATCGGCCGAGTATTTATCGTTCCCCTTGAACGCCATGTGTTCCAGAAAGTGGCTGACTCCCGACACGTCATCCGTTTCGTCGCGAGACCCCGTGCGAACAAAGAACCCGGCGGCCACGCTGTAAACCGCAGGATTCAGTTCGGCGATCACCTGTAGGCCATTGGGAAGTGTATGTTTGTGAAACTGCATGAAGAAAACCTGAAGGGATTGCGCGCCGGATCGGCGTGCGTCAAAATGTAATCGTTATCGTTGCTGAGCAACAGACGGTTTCGCCAGACTCAAAACGACAGAACCTGTTTGCGGTCAAGACTGTGTCACGCAGCTCGGATCCAGGCCCTCTGGACCAATCGTCACGAGCGCTATCGACTTTGGTGCGAACTCAATCGCAAACTCTCTCACCTGATCCACGGTCAGTGCATCCAGCATGTCGCGAATTTCCTGTAGCTCACGAACACGCCCCAGAAACAGCGTGTCTCGCGCTAGCGAGGC
Organism: uncultured Planctomycetaceae bacterium; assembly: GCA_964481505.1. Lineage (GTDB taxonomy): Bacteria > Planctomycetota > Planctomycetia > Planctomycetales > Planctomycetaceae > Fuerstiella. Next base: position 6,309 of record CAYZYB010000234.1, read on the forward strand.
GGATCGCGACATCGTCGACTCCTGCTGCATGATCAAAGTGCTCTTCGCGCGTGCTTTGCAGCGTTCCAGTTCTTCGTCGGTAATGCCTTCATGAATCCGCCGAATTTCCGACACCATCACGTCCAGTGTTTCCTGAGCACGTTCATTTGTTGTTCCCGCGTACCCGAACACTCGCGCCATGTCCTTTTGCGTGTTGATCGAGGCACTGATGGCGTAACACAGGCCACGCTTTTCACGAACTTCGGTGAATAGCCGAGAGCTCATGCCGCCGCTGAGCAGGCTGACCGTCGCCCACGCTTCGAAATAGCGATCGTGAGTGTAAGGGACCGTTTCCCAGGCGATGCCGATATGCGTTTGTGCAGAATCATGTTCGACATGCAAAGGCGAAGCCGCGACGTCGCCGGTTGTGAGCTTTGGGGGAACACCGGCTTTCCAGCCAGCAAAAGCATCGGCGAGCGCCTTTTGAACTTCTGTGGCATCAACGTTTCCCGCAATTCCGAGAACAGCTTCACCAGGAACGATCAGCTTTTCGTAGTGCTGCTGAATATCGTTCAGCGTAATGGCTTCCAGATCGGCCATTGTTCCTTCCGACGGATTGCTGAAAGGAGCCGGATAGCTGCAGCGCCGAAGGTAATGCCCCAGTCGCTGTTCCGGTTCGTCTTCCAGAGCCTTGAGAGGCTGATCGACGAGTTTCCGCCCCACGTCTCTTATACTCATCTGACTCTCGCGGCTC
>CAYZYB010000235.1:0-7039 GCA_964481505.1 uncultured Planctomycetaceae bacterium
AAATAGATTACACACATGTGTACCTGAATGAGTCGCATCGCCAGCCGTGCAGAGCTATGACGCGGTGTTCGTGGTTTTAGTCCACGCATCCGAACTCGTCGAGTTGTCCACCAACGATCGAACGACAAACAGGCTCCGGAAGGCCCGATTGCAAGATACAGACAAAGCATGCCGAGAATCTGGTCGAGCCCGAAGTTGGCAACGGGCACGCGTTGCGAGTACGAAATCGCGATCAGAAAAGCCAGCACGGACGTCACGCGGGTGCAAACGCCGAGAAAAAACAACACCGCAATGCCGACACACGCCCAGTGAGCGGTCGAGATCCACTCTTCCGGAACATAAAACCAAAATGAGAATACCGGCGTGCCCGCATGAAAATCCAGGACGGTCTGAAGCGGCTGCAAACCATGCGGCCCGAAAAACGCGTCAAGGTGCAAGCCCCACACCAACAGGTTGTAAACCAGCATCCAACCAGTCAGCAGGCGGATGATTCCCAGCATGTATGCGTCGGCTGGATCAAACCAAAAATTCGACCACGCCGCGGCCCCGTCTTTGATCGACGTCCACCATCCTTGAACGAGTTTTACGGGGGCTGAAGTCATAAGACCAAACGAAGACTGAGGTAGTAATTCAATGACCAAAAGTGAATGTGTCAATCACAAGGCAGCACGTCACTCCAGAATCGGGATCGGCGCTGGCGTTCTCCTCGCTTCGCCACCTCCGGAACTCAACGGCTCCGATGGCTCTGTCGGTAGAGGCTCCGGCTGTAATTCCGTTTCTCGAAACGGAGGTTTTAGAACAGCAGTCGATTGGGTTTTGCGGAAGTCAAACGTCGCCAGCGGTTCAGATTCAAACGTTTCCGGATCGGATAGTGTTCCGCCCGCACGAATTCTGGAAATCGACGACGGATTATGGCTTAGGACAGACAATGAGATCCTGTCAGCCTCATGCTTCGACGAAAAATGCCGCCCGTAGGCTTCGAAGAACTCGTCCTGCGTTTCTTCCGGAAAGCCCCAGACATTTTCCGCCAGCATAAAGTAGCGATGGTACAGCAGTCGCGGTGAGATGTCCGTCGTCGGGAAACGTCCCTTGAAAGGAATGTCATCAGAACGATCGATGCGATAAGTGATTAACGTGCTGGCGCCGGGGTCCGGAGCGAAATAATGATAGCCATGATTCAGAAACAGCGCCTGGTTGTATGGCAGTGCAACCAAAGCGGCATCGACCAGCAGCGGAGAAGCGGGCGGCATAGGAGCTGGGGACGTACCGATCGCCATCAGGTGGAACACCAGCCAGCAGTTCAACAGAACAAAGCCCAGCTTCTTCATGATGGAACCCAATGACTTCATAAATTGGTGCGTTACCAAAGAATGGAAATGGACAGGTGGCCGAAGCAATAAAAAAAGCCGACCCGGTCCCGCAGACCTGATCGGCTTTCATTCTTCAATCGCCCCGGCGTGAACGCAACCAAAAACGGCATCTAAGCGCGTCATAGTTGCTGCCGGTAACGGATTCACGGTGTTGATGTGGCAGCACACCGTGGATGTGCAACCGATCAAAACGATTCGACCCGATCAAAAGGTCTTACGAGCGATCAATTGCCTTGGTTCTAACGGTAGTAACCACCACTTGAACCGTAGCTGCCATAGCTACCACCTGAACTGCTTGAGCGACGAACGCGAACAGTTCGGATTCGTCGGACGCGACCGCCTGAAGATCCGCCACTTGAACCGTAAGAACCGCTGCTTGATCCACCGCTGGAACCATAGCTAACGCCGCCGCTTGAACCTCCACTTGAGCCACGTGATCGAGTTCGTCGAACTCGTCCACCGCTTGAACCGCCCGAAGAACCACCGCTTGAGCCGTAGCTGACAGTAGAGTAGCCACCGCTTGAACCGTAGCTTCCGCTGGACCCTGAGTGCCGTCGACCGGCTTCGAGTTCAGGAGCCATGACCATCAGGGTCAGCGCCAAAACTGTGGCAAATTTCATGATCTTCTTCATTCTTCTCTTTCTTCCTGTAAAAGAAGCGAACACCCAGAGGTGCAATGCGTAGGTGCCATCCAGTAAGGCATCCTCTTCGAAGAGGCAAAATTTAGCCAATGGCGAAGAATCGTCAAGATGCGGGGGCTTGACATTCTGGATATTTTATAATCAATGCGAAAAAAGCGGTGCATAGGGTGTACATATGATTAGTGCGAGCTCAGAGGGATAAGGCAGCTTCACAGAGCACATAGATCCTGCAGCATGGCTCCACGACTGGCTGGATCACAACAAATTCCCTGCCACGCCTTAAAGTGGGAACAGTCGTGCAGCGTTTGTGGTTGTGCGTTGCAGTGCGCGTGGCCGATCCGGAAATGGCAATTGCATTCGCCGGGATAAAGACCGAGAAGCCGATTGGCCAGAGGTAACTCGGGCGATCAGGGCAGCCAGTGTCGCGGCACATCCCCAGGTGCGCCACTTGCCATATGGCAACTGAACTGGCAAACGAGATTTTGAACCAGCATTCAGAAAGAATCGCTCGAAATCAGACTGCCGTCATTACGGCTGGCCAGCTGTTGCAGTACCTGGAAGTCAATATGGTGACTCAGGCTGCGACTGGATCCGTCCGCCATCAGAAAGTTTGTCACCAACATGTGCGAACTGGAGAACGCGCGAGCAGTCGCGGAGACCTGGAATCCCTGCCTGTTGGTTCGATACGCTTCCAACGCTTCATCGCCACCGTCTAATCGCTCTCCTGTGTTTCGAAGAGTGCTTGAATCACCAACAAGAAAACCTCTGTCAGTCATTAGCGGCAGCTTTTCACCCAATAGTATTGTGTTCACGGCACCATCGGGGACTTCGTCCAGCCGTTCACTGCTGTTTAGGTAAAGCAATCCGTCGTTGTCGACGTCAATTTGAACGTTCCCGCTGGCATGACACCCTGCGTAGTTAGTAACCGGAATATTCAACGTTCCCGGTCCGCGGCCGGGAAAGCTTGGGCACATAAACACAGAAAGGCTCATAGGTGTTGGGGTTGGGGTTGGGGTTGGAGGCCCGTCTTCGTAGCCGTCCATTCCCATAGATTCGTCGTCGGCCGCAGCCTCTTCTTCTGCGTTTGCATCAGGAGGATCGAAATACGTCAATTGTTCAGGCGTAAGGAAGCTGCGTTCGGGATTTTGAAAGTCAATTCCACGATGAATGAGATCGTATCCGAGGTGTGGCAGGATCTGTGCCACCCAACTGACGCGGTAGCCAAGGTCAGGCTCCTTTTCTTCCGATTCGTCATCAACGTCGCTTCCTGCTTCGTATCCACCACGGAGTTTGAGTTTGCTCCATGCGGGATCGGGAACCGGGCCAAACTCATTCACGCAACCTGACGGTAACATCGAAAACGCATCGTGATAAGTATGCATTGCCATCCCAAACTGCATCAGGTTGTTAATGCACTGCGTCCGTCGAGCCTGTTCGCGAGCGTTCTGAATCGCGGGTAACAACAGCGCAATGAGTATCGCTACGATCGCGATGACGACCAGCAATTCCAATAGTGTGAACCCACGTTTGTTGCGTTTGGTGTGCTTCATAAGAACTCTCAGAATTCACTCCGCGGTTCATGATCTTCACGTTCGCCGAGTGCCGCAAAAACATCCACAGCTATATTTTCGTTGATGAAACGAACTGAGCCATCGGCCAGTGCGCATTGAAAACCGCCAGCATGATGGCTCCCGAATCCACCGGTCGCCAGTTCCACAGGAGGAGGTGGTTCCGTCCCTGCATCTGGATTGCCTCCACCATTCCTGGAAAAAGCTCCGTTGCGTTCATCAACGATATTGATCTGAATCGAGGTGTTCCGCAGCGTTGCAGAAGTTCCCGACATCCAGCCGAGATCGATGTCACCGGGCGCGTCGTCGAGGCGTCGTTCGCCAATCGAGATCGTGTTACTGGCGCCATCTCGGATTTCCTGATAACTCACGCTGCTGTTTACAAAGAACAGGCCGCCGTTGTCGAACCCTATGGGAATGTTTCTGCCTCCAGTGCAACCGACGTAGCTGGAACTGCCAGGCAGTTCGTCGGTCCTGTCTGGATCAGTGGGGCATATCAATGCAAATGGCAACGAATCACGCACCACGGAATTCGCGTCATCATACGCTCCGGCTGTAAAGTCGATCTTCCGGTACAGGGGTGCCTGGTCCAGACACCAAAGCAGCTGCACCAGCCAGCTCATGTGATAGCCGTCTTCAGTATTTGCAATCGGAGCCGTTTCGTTAACGACACCCGGCGGCAACACACCAAAACTATGTTGGTAGTTATGCAGAGCGATGGCCAGCTGGTTGAGATTGTTCTTGCACTGCGTCCGCCGGGCAGCTTCGCGTGCCTGTTGAATGGCGGGCAGCAGCAGAGCGATCAGGATGGCGATGATTGCAATCACCACCAACAATTCCACCAAAGTGAAACCAGAATTCAGTTTTCGGAGATGCGGTTTCATGGCGTTTAGAACTCTCCCGGTAACTGCAGGTCTTCACGATTTCCCATGTGGCTAAACAGTTTCCCGTCGATATTGACCGAAACGAACGAGACCGCACCATCGGCCAGCAGGACGTTGGACCCGCCAGAATGCATGCTGCTAAAACCTCCGGTAGACGTATCATTCGGTCGAGCCGTTTTTGTCGTGATCGTGTCCGAAAAATACTTCGCGACATCCCACCCCTGATTCACAGCAACTCCGGTATGCCGCAGCGTCGCCGAAGTGCCGGACATCCAGCCAAGATCTTTTGTTTCTCGTGGATGAATCTTCTCGCCCACCATGATCGTATTGCTGGCACCATCAAGAATTTCTTCGAACGAGACGCTACTGTTCAGGAACATGAGTCCGTTGTTGTCTGCGTCAATCGCCACATCGTCTCCACCAAACGACGCCGCGTAGCTGGAAGCAATCACAACCCCGATGTCATCGATTTCGAACCGCGGCTTGAAATCTGACGGACACTGGAACGCACTCACCGCGGTCGCTCGCACGGTATCCTGCGCGCCGTCGTACACGCCTTTGGAAAAAACAATCGCCCTGAACAACCGCGTCTGTTCCATCATAGGCAACACCTGTACCGTCCAACTCATGTGGTAACCGTCAGCATTGTTTTCAATCGGTCCGGTCGGATTGACGCTGCCAGGGGGCAGCATTTCGAACGACATATCATAGTTGTGAAGTGCCAACCCCAATTGCATAAGGTTGTTTTTGCACTGAGTTCGTCGGGCGGCTTCACGAGCCTGCTGAACGGCCGGCAGCAGCATCGAAATCAGAATGGCGATGATTGCAATCACCACGAGAAGCTCGATGAGCGTAAACCCGCGAGGACGACGGGCGAAGCGTTTATGAAATTGAGACATGGCTGTGCGTTCTGTTTCTTGTGTTTTTAGTATGTGCAGAAAGCCTGCTGTCGTGTTGATGGTCCTGACCACACGAATGAGTGCGGTTGTTCGTTGTTGCTATTTATCCTGTTTCAGTTCGACAGTTCGTGTCACTCGAACGGGATGCTCATTGTTGGCCGGATACCTGGCGACAATAATCGCCTTACCCTCCTGGACAGTGATCTGAACGGTCCCGGTATTTGTCTGATGAATTTTTCCTGCTGGAATGTTCCAGCTATCTTCTGTGAATTCAGGATCTGCCTGCACCCGCTTCCGCATACGGGCAATTCCCGCATTGGCAAGATGAATCGCCTGTTGCTGCTGAAGCATGACACGCATCTGCCGCCGATCTGCAAGTGCACGTCGAGCGTACTGAGCGATGAGCCCTGTAATCAGCATCAGCACGATCAGCACCACAACAGACACGATCGCGCGACGCTGTCGTCGGGGAGGACAGGCCTTTGGCAACCGGTGGTTCGCACGAATCGCAATCACGAGCGACCTCCTTCGACTGGACCGATCACCATGATGATTTGCACCGACTTAGAATCTGTTGCCGGAAGTTCAGCTTCTCGAACGGTGACCAGCAGCCGAGAGCCTTCTTCTGAAAAGACGACCGTCGATCCGCGACCGAACACAAAACGATCCTGAGCGGCGGCTGCGCCGTTCTTTATGGATTTCCGACGCACGACGTTGTCTTTCACCGACCAGCGAATCTGCTGTTCGGTGGCAAACCCGGTGAGTGTCACATCAGCGGCACCGCATTCGAAGGCCGTAACTGCGGCTGCATCATTTCGCAGGCTTCCTTCCATTCGCAGCAACGTTTTCACATGCGCTGCCATTCGGGTATCGACGTTATCGGCTTTCAGGATGCTATGGATGCACATTCCCGAAGTCGTCAACAACATACTGCTAAGTAGCAGGTACATCATGTAATAATGAAACAGTGCGCCGCGACGCTTCGCATGGTGCAGCGGTCTTACAGACGCGGAACGACCAATCATTCTGTGTCCTCCTCGCTGATTGTATTGTCGATCGATTGCCAGACAGTCAGGCTGCGCCGGATGTCGGGGCGACCTTCCTGAGTAGACCTGGTAATCGTGAAAATGGCGGCCGGCAATTCTGCTTCATCCTTCGCTTCAACGGCTTCGACGCTCAGGGTTACGCCGGAGTAACGATCTGTAAACCAGGTTGAGAGCTTTAGATCCTGTGGTTTTTCGGCAGAGGACAAAGCGGCCAGATTGTTGAGCTCGATCACGGTATGCGCATCGTAACGCATCAGCTTCCTCTGCTGATGCACGGCGTGGATTCCAGGAACAAGGATCGCTGTGACGGCGGTTAGCAGCACTGTGCAAACGACCATCTCCACCATCAGCGAACCACGCCGACGATGCAATCTTTGCCTGACTTCTAATTGTGCTTTGCGTTGCTGCATCCGGTCACTCGTTGTTGTGAGTTTTCGTACGATGGCCTGTTCAAATTCATTCAGGCTGTAGGAACGTTCTTAATCAGGTCAACCAGAGGTTGAAACAAAGCCACCACCACGAAACCGACAACGGCAGCAACAAGCAAGATGATGGGCGGCTGCAGCAAATTCGCCAGCAGCGTGTTCCGGCGCTCACGACGTAACTCCATAGTGCGTGAAAGATGCACAAG
>CAYZYB010000236.1:0-7009 GCA_964481505.1 uncultured Planctomycetaceae bacterium
GTTCTAGGGTAACTAATATTTGAGCGGCAGGACAATGAAAATTGCCCAATTTTCACTCTTTCTCAGGGATGCCAACGGGCATTGAGAGTTTCGCGACACCAGCAGAGGCAAGACACCGGGTTGAATTCGATGTAGGATCGAAAGTTGAGTTTCGTTGTTTCTGTTTGGTTGTGCCCGACCGTTTTCAGGAGTTCCGCTTGTGTTGTGTCTTCGCCCTATCAGTCTGATTCTCGTCTTGTCTTTCTGTGTGTGTTCAGAAGTCGACGCCGAACTCAAGCTGCCAGCCATGTTTTCTGATTCGATGGTGCTGCAGCGTGATCAACCAGTCAAGGTTTGGGGCTGGGCAACTGCCGGAAGCGAAATTTCTGTTTCGATTGCGGATCAGAAAACGCAGGCGAAGGCCAACGATGAGGGTCGGTGGACTTTGCAGCTGGATGCTCTGTCGGCAGGTGGGCCTCACGTGTTGACGATTTCCGGCGATGGTGGAAACGTGGAAGTTAAGGATGTACTCGTTGGCGAAGTCTGGTTGTGCTCTGGCCAATCCAACATGGCGATGACTGTCAGTCGATCGAACAACGCCGCTCAGGAAGCTGAATCGGCAAAGCATCCTCAGATAAGAATGTTCAAAGTTGGTTCGCCGCATTCCGTCGAACCCAAAGAAACGTGTACGGGTAACTGGAGCGTTTGCAGCCCGAAAACCGTCGGTGGATTTTCAGCGACGGCCTACTTCTTTGGCCGACGAATTCACAAGGAACTCAACGTGCCAATCGGGCTCATCAATTCTTCAGTGGGCGGCACGTCAGTCGAATCATGGACCAGCATGCCAGCGCAAACGGCCGTGCCATCTATCAAGCCGCGACTTGACGCATGGAAAGCGGACGACGCCGGGTTTGATGTCGCAGCTGCCAAAACGAAATACGAAAAGGCGATGGCTGCGTGGGAAAAGAAGAAGGGCCAACCTGCCGCCAAAGGGAAGCGGACGCCGCGAAAACCACAACTGGCAGGTCGCCCGCGGCAGGACCGCAATTACCCGTCGAACCTGTTTAATGGAAAGATCAATCCGCTGATCGGATACACCATCAAGGGAGCAGTTTGGTATCAGGGTGAGAACAGTTCTAGCCGAGGATTCTCACACTTGTACGGTGATCAGCTGAGCACGTTGATCAAAGACTGGCGAGCTCGCTGGGGCCAGGGCGAATTTCCATTCGCATGGGTGCAGTTGCCCAACTACCGAGCAGCGCAAACGGAGCCATCACAAACTGACGGTTGGGTGCTTGTTCAGGAAGGAATGCTGAAGACGCTCGCACTTCCGCGCACTGGCATGGCGGTGACAATCGATGTCGGTGACGCGCGAGACATTCATCCTAAGGACAAGCAGTCCGTTGGTCATCGTCTTGGGCAATGGGCTTTGGCGGATGTCTACGGGATGCAGATGTTATCGATGGGGCCGATCTACAGCGGCTCGAAGATTAATGGCAACGAAGTGGTTATCCAATTTGATTTCGCAGAAGGGCTGAACGCCAACGGTGGCGAGGTGAAGGGTTTTGCGATTGCAGGGGAAGACAAAAAGTTCGTTGCCGCCACTGCGAGAATCGAAGACGGCAAGGTTATTGTCAGCAGCAAAGATGTCAGCAAGCCGGTGTCTGTCCGATACGCGTGGGCTGCGAATCCTGTCATCAGTCTGTACAACGCCGCAAAGATTCCTGCCTCGCCGTTTCGTACCGATGATTGGAAAGAGCGCGGCTGGTAGTCGCAAACCTGCCCGGCGGCTTCGGCTCATTTCAGCTACCGAATCTTATTCTTGCGGAGGCACATTTGTGACCAACATTTTCGAAGCGCGCAGGTTCTTGATATCAACTCTTGCTGCGTTCGCTGCGCTGCTGGTTGTCCATTCATCAATTGCTGCTGCTCCTCCGGTAAAGGTGTTCGTTTTGACGGGCCAGTCGAACATGGAGGGGAAAGGGCGAGCGCTCCATCTGGACACGTACCAGGACGATCCGCTGATCAGCGACACTTACAGCATTCTGAAAAAGGACGGCGAATGGGTTGAACGAAACGATGTTTGGATCACTTACCCGACGAAGGCTAAAGGAGAAAAGCACGGGCCGCTGACGATCGGCTACGGAACCAAGGGAGATGATGCTATCGGCCCGGAATTTGGCTTTGGGCACACCGTTGGCGAAGCGATTGGCGAGCCGGTTCTGTTGATTAAGGTGGCGTGGGGCGGAAAAAGTCTGGCCGTCGATTTTCATCCTCCCACTGCCGGACTTCCTTCGGACGCAAAGCTACAGGAACGCTTATTGAAGGCCCAAAAAAGAAAGCCCGAAACCAGTATCGATGACATCAAGGCTGCTTATGGTCATTACTACCGACTGCTGATTGAGGAGACGAAGGAGTCGTTGGCTGAGGCGCCGCAGATGTTTCCGCAACTCAAAGATCGAGACTTTGATATTGCCGGAATCGTTTGGCATCAAGGCTTCAACGACGTGATCAATCGCGATCTCAGGGCCAACGACTACGCCGACTACAAAACATGGCTGCAGATGTTCATCAAAGATTTACGCCGCGACCTGGATGCACCGGACGTTCCGTTTGTTATCGGAGAACTTAGTACCGGCGGCATTCCGAATCGCGGAACGTTCCAGAAGGCACAGGCTGCCGCTGCCCAACTTCCGGAATTCGCAGGCAACGTGACGTTCGTTCCGACGGCAGAATACTACGACACGAAAGCTCATGAGCTGTACGAAAAGAACTTCTGGAAGGGGACGCCCGAAGAAAAAGCGGCATGGGAAAAGGTCGGCAACGATCGTCCGTACCACTATCTTGGTTCGGGTAAAACGTATTACCTGAAAGGCCAGGCATTCGGCAAAGCGATGCTGGAAATGCTAAAGGCTGGCAAGGCTGCTGACGCGGATCTGTCATCGATCGATGACGCCGTGCGGGAAGCACTTGAACAGAAGAAAATGCCCGGCTGCGTGGTGCTGGTCGGTCATCGTGGCAAAGTGATCTATCACAAAGCGTTCGGTTATCGACAGCTGGTCCCGAAGCAGCAGCCGATGTTGCTCGACACTGTCTTTGATCTGGCGTCGCTAACAAAACCGATTGCGACAGCGACTTCTGTGATGTCACTGGTGGAATCGGGAGACGTGAAGCTGGACGAACCCGTGGCGACCTACATCCCGGAATTTGCGGCCAACGGCAAGCAGTCCATCACTGTTCGGCAGTTACTTACGCACACGGGTGGTCTGATTCCTGACAACCATCTTCGCGACTACCAGGATGGCGCCGCGGTTGCGTTCGAAAAGATTCATCAGCTTTCTACCTATGTCGAACCCGGTTCGAAGTTTGTTTACACCGACGTTGGCTTCATTGTGTTGGCGGAACTTGTCGAGCGAATCACCGGAAAACCGATCAATGACTACTGCCACGAGCATTTTTTTGCGCCCTTGGGGATGACGGAGACGGGCTACCTGCCGTCCGCGGGCCTGCGTGATCGTGCCGCGGTGACTCAGGAACGAAACGGCAAGCCGATGCGCGGCGAAGTGCATGATCCGCGAGCCTACGCGCTCGGTGGAGTGGCCGGTCATGCGGGACTGTTTTCCACAGCGGTTGATCTATCGAAGTTTGCAGAGATGCTGATTGGCGGCGGCGTTCGAGGCGACGTGAAGGTACTGGAGGCATCCACTATCAAACAGATGGCAGCGCCAGTGGAAGTTTCCGCCGGGCTGCGAACTCTGGGTTGGGATATGAAGTCGACATACTCGTCCAATCGCGGCGAAACTTTTAGCGCGTCTGCTTTTGGTCACGGTGGATTTACGGGCACGGCGATGTGGGTCGATCCGGAACAGCAGTTGTACGTGATCTTCCTGAGCAACCGCGTTCACCCCGATGGAAAGGGTTCCGTGAACAGGCTGGCGGGACGGATTGGCACCATTGCGGGCGCAACTTTCCGGTGAGCCTTTGATTCGGAAGCAAATCATGAAGCGAGCTGACTTCGGCGGTCAGAGTTTTCGTTTGAAATTCGCAGGCGTTGCTACTGCTTCTTTTTCTTCTTCTTGCCGCCCTTCTGCTTTCCAAAGTTTGCTTTGCGCGTGTGAGCGATCGCTTCTGTTTCTGCACCGAGATCTCCCTGCGACTTCATCCATTGTTCGAGTTCGACAGACAGCTCTGTTTTCAGATCCTGCAGCTCCGGTGATTGAATCAAATTGTTCAGGCAGTGTGGGTCGTTGACGACGTCGTACAGCTCTTCGGCAGGACGGTGCTGATATTTCTGTGTCATCAGCGTGGCATGTTCATCGCCTTCTTCTGCCTTTGATACCCACGATTTCCAGATGCCGTCCTTCTTACTGCCTTTTCCGGTAACGGCGTTCGTAAACGTGACGTCCGGATTCAGGTTTCGGATGTAGCGGTGAGTTTTCGTGCCGCACGATCGAATGCCGAACGCTTCTGAACCGTTGATGATTCCCCGCGTCGTGTGCAGGCCGAAGGTGTACTTTTTGTGTTCCTTTGCCTGCCCGAGCAGCACTGGCAGAAAGGACTTTCCGTCCATGGTGCCGGGTGTCGTTAGCCCGGCGGCATCAAGAAATGTGGGCGTTACATCGCAGTATTCCACCAAAGCGGCCGATTGCGAACCCGGTTCGATTTTTCCAGGCCAGCGTGCCACCATGCCCGATGTCAGTCCCAGTTCAAAACACGTCCATTTGGCGAAAGGGAAGCTTGATCCCTGTTCAGTGACGGCGATCACAAGTGTATTGTCTGCGATGTTGTGTTTGTCGAGAAGTTTCAGCAGAGCACCACACTGAGCATCGTAGTAGGTGATTTCGGCGAGGTACTTCGAATAGCTTTCCCGCGTTGTTTTTGTGTCCACCCACGTCGGCGGCAGTTCGAGTGATTCTGGTGGATAGGCTGATGGGTTTCCTTTGGTATACGGTGAATGCGGTTCATTGGAACATGCGAACAAACAAAACGGTTTGTCGGCGGCCTTCGATTCCGTGATTAGTTTTTCGATCTTTGGAAATGGATTTGGCTTCTCAACATCGCCCGTGCGAAAGTCACCGTCGTATTCGAATGGAAATGATTCCTTTGGCGATATGTGAGTCTTTCCGGAAAGAGCGACTCGATAGCTCGCATCACCAAGATAGTGTGCGATCGATTTTGTGCCGGGATAGACGCAGGTGTGGTTTGGCCATGCTCCGGATTTGACCGGATAGATTCCGGTATAAATATTGTGCCGCGTCGGCGAACACATCGGCGCCGTCTGAAAACAGCGAGAGAATTTCATGCCTTCCGCGGCCAGTTTATTCAGATGTGGCGTTTTGGCCTGACCGCCGTACAGTTCGAGGTCGAGATATGTGCAGTCGTCGGCGATCATGAACACCAGGTTTGGTTGTTCGGCGGCGTGGATCGCAGTGACAGTGAAGATCGATATCAGGAAATAGAAGGATCGCATACTCGAATTCGCCGGTCGTGTGTGAAGGGAATGTCTCTGCGCCGTCACCTTTCGCTATGAAGGATTCATGCTCAGTGAAGCACTATAAGCTCTATGCGTCGAAAGAAAACGGTTGTTTCCTGTCGGCCGCAGGGTTCGTGAGTTTCTCGCAGCGGATACTGCCGCGCAGTGATTGCATCCACTGCGGGAAAGCGTTATCAAAGACCGGTCGGGAATTGCCCTTCAGCCTGCTTCTCTTCCTTGAGCCGACGCAGGCACCACGTCGTGGTTTACGATCCGTGTGGTCTCGCCGAACTTCGCACGGACCTGCCATTCGTTGTCGTTACAGGAAACAGTTGTGTTTAGTTATCTCGAAAGACGATTTGGCCATTGGGCCATTCCAAACATCACTCTGTACATCATCATGGTTCAGATCGTCACAACAGGGCTGGCCGTGGCGGACCCAGGGTTGTTTGAACGGATGCTGCTGATCCCTTCGAAGGTGCTTGAAGGTGAAGTTTTTCGGCTGCTGACCTTTCTGGTGACACCGCTAGGCATCTCGATTTTTGTTTTGTGCTATTGGTACATGCTGTATCTGACGGGAACAGCTCTTGAGAACTATTGGGGCACGTTTCGATTCAACATGTTTCTGCTGATTGGCTACCTCTCTACAGTCACTGCAGCATTTATCACGCCAGACATTCCAGCATCAAACTATTTCATCAAAGGGTCCATCTTTCTAGCGTTTGCGTTTCTGAATCCAAACTTCGTCTTGCACATCTTCTTCGTGTTGGCCATTCGAATAAAATGGCTGGCGATGCTGACGTGGATCAGCACGGGCATTATTTTTCTGACAGCAGAGTGGCCGACACGCCTTGCTATTGCCGCGTCTGTATTTAACTTTTTCGTCTTTTTTGGCAAAGACGTTTGGCATCGGATTTCAGACGGAAATCGACACATGGTTCGGCAGGCACGGCAATTTGCTGAAAAGCCACCCGAGTATCTGCACAAGTGTGAAACCTGCGGGATCACCGATACGTCTCACCCAAAAGAAGAATTTCGCTACTGCAGCAGATGTGTTGGCGATGTGGCGTACTGCGAAACGCACCTTCGCGATCACGCTCATATCGTCAATATGCAGGACGAGTCATAGTTGTCAGTCAGCTTGAAAATGAAACGCAAAAGGAACCTCATGCTTGATCTGCCGCAACATAGTCGACGATTCGCTTACGCTAAACGTCTTGTTCAGGCACTGTTTTCTCTCAGTTGCTGTGTTGTTTTTACCATCACCCTGACGATGGCGGATTCGCCGAACATCGTATTCATCCTGGCCGATGATCTCGGTTACGGTGACGTGAGCTGTTACAATTCCGAAGCCAAAGTGCGGACACCGAATATTGATCGGTTGGCTGCAGAAGGAATGCGTTTCACAGATGCTCACAGCCCGTCGACTGTTTGTACACCATCCCGGTACAGTTTGATGACTGGACGAATGTGTTTTCGGACTGGTTATCGTGGCGTGTTTTCCGGCGTCGGCGGCCCTGCCCTGATCAAAGAAGATCGTCTGACGCTGCCACAGAT
>CAYZYB010000237.1:0-7007 GCA_964481505.1 uncultured Planctomycetaceae bacterium
GGAGCACCCCAACGTCACTCAGCGATAAAACATCCCACGCAACAACAGGGCCACGAAATCCGTCCGGATAAAAGTGCTGAGCAAACCAGTAGACAAACACCAACAGCGCACCGATCACCAGCGGCACCTTGAAGAAATAGAAGTCTCGCAACCACCATGCCGATGCAATGACCATCATCCCAAGGACTCCAAAGCACACCGTTGTGGTGAAGATGGGCCACTGATTCTGAAACAGGACGGCGTAGGCGGACTGCGTAATGACATTGCAGATCATGAGCAGGCACGCGGGAACAACGGCCAGAAACGTACCAAGCGTCCGATTGCTGATGGGGAACAAAGTCACCTTTGCCTTTAGGATTAGATCCGGCAATCCCACCCAGGAAATCAAGCCGGCCGCAAAAAACATCAGGCACACAAAGTTGACATACAGCGACATTGACGGATTGCTGCTGAGCGCATATTGGGCGTCGCTGGCAGGCTGGTCCATCATGCCAGACTGAAGACGTATCATCCAGGCAATAAACCACGGACCGCCGATCAACATTCCGAATATCGGCAGCGACCAGCGAATGGAACGTCGAAGGTATGTTGTTGTCAAATAGAGAATGGGTTTGAACATAAGACTGCCGTTGCTGAATGACGAGTGCTTTGTCACTGACGTCTTTGCCCGACGTCAGATTTTCGCAAAAGAGAATTGATGGGGTGACACATCCTCGAAGAAGTTGTGCGGCGAAGCCGTGGGAAACCGATCTTGCGGGTGTTATGGCATGAACGTATTACCTGTTGTGAACGCGTGTCAGTAGTTTCCGATCGCTGTGCGACACGCTTTCTTCGAAGACGTGTCCCCCCGCGCCGCTCACCTCCCTGCATCATGATTGGCTTACCTGAGCAACGAAGATTTCTTCCAGCGTTGGAGCTGCCTGTTCGACAACTTCCGACTGCGTATCCGCCACCCACTTCTGCACGAGATTCTGATCGCCATTGCAAATCACACTCCATTCACGGTCTGCCCCTGAACAGCTCAGACTGCCGGGCACCACGGGCGGAGTCGTCGCACTTTCCGGAAGCCGCACAGTCCAGCGGCAGTGCTTCTGCAGGACTTCTTCGAGCGGTTCGCACAACAAGAGCTGCCCCTGATGCAGCATCGCCACGTGATCGCTGACACGCTGCACTTCGTCCAGCAGGTGCGACGAAAACAAAACCGTACGACCTTCGTCAGCGACCGTTCGAATAATGGCCGCCAGAATGTCGCGACGCACAACCGGGTCGAGTCCGGAAGAGGGTTCATCCAACAGCAACAGTTCGGGACGATGAGCAATCGCAACCAGCAGTCCGACGCGAGCCAACTGTCCACGCGACAGCGTTTTGATTCGCTGACTCGCTTTCAGTTCGAACATATCCAGCAACTCAGCAGCGTACTTATGGTCCCAATCAGGATAGAAACCCGACGAAAAATGCATCAACTGATCGATTCGCATCCAGTCCGCAAGTTCTCGATTTTCAGACAAATAGCCAATGCGACTCAGAACAACTTCTGGCTTTTCCACTGGGTTCAAGCCAAACACTTCAACGCTTCCGGACTGAGCTTTCAACAACCCCAACAGGTGCTTTAGCAGAGTTGTTTTCCCAGCGCCGTTTTCGCCAACGAGACCAAACACCTGCCCCCGCGGAATACTCAGTGACACATCTTTCAGCGCCTGCTTGCTGCCGAAACGGCGACTCAGCGACCGTACTTCGATTACGGATTCAGTCATTTTTGTTTCCCTTTCCCAAAGCGAAGGCTTCGCTGCTGCACAAGGTTGGCAATGTTCTCCAGATCGAAATCCAGCTGCACCGCTTCTGTCAGCAGCGCGTCGATGCGTTCGTTCAGCAATCGGTTTTTCTCACGCCGCGACAACCGGGATTCGACTCCGGACACAAACACGCCGGAACCGCGTTTGGAAACAACAACCCCCAGTGTTTCCAGTTCTCGGTAGGCACGTGCCACCGTATTGGGGTTCACGATGAGTTGTTCGGCCAGCTTCCGGACCGCTGGTAGCTGTTCACCTTCGTCCAGGCGACCGGAACTGACCAGCAACTTGATCTGGTTCACCAGCTGCTGGTAAATCGGCGTGCCATCATCCTGAGAAATTCGAATCTGCATACCGCACCTCGCAAACACACTGTATTAACACAATAATACAATTAACAAAGGCAGCGTCAATACGAAAATCGGAATTTCTTCGTTGAGCGCACTTTAAGCGACTACCGAAGTGATGTCCGTGCTGCATGAGTCGCACAAACATCCGACGATGAGACTACCGGATCTGCAACTATGAACTTGCGACAGCCCGAGACATATGTGAGCTGCACGGCGAAGCGCTGTTATTTCGCAATAGCGGCGGCGAACGACCAGAACGTCAGCGAGTTCTGATCCTTCACCAACAGGCCATCCTGTAACAGCACTGGTGGAGCCCACGTCGGGCTGTCAGCCACTTGCCATGATGCGACGACTTCGTGACCGCCGCCTGTGGCTTTGACAACCTGCAATCGACCGCTGTCCAGCAGCGCCAAGACGTGACCGGGAACGGAAAGAAACGTCACATTCTGCCCGGTTCGGCCTGGCCCCAGCCATAGGATATCCCCGGATTCCACGTCCAGACAAAACAACTGGCCTTTGCTGTAATGCGAAAAACCGAACAGCAGGCCGTCGTTCATCACGGCCGAACTCATGTCCAGCGCCACCTTCTTTTGAAACCAGCGATCCTTCACTGTCCACGTGCCGTTGTTGAGCTCCGGTTCCAGACTGTGGATGCCCCGGTTTTCGCCACCCAGCAGAATTCGTCCATTATGAAACGTGGGCGTTGGCATGTTTTGATTGTGGGTCAGATGCGGAAAGGGAAACTCCCATAGCTTCGTACCCGTTTCGCTGTCGACACCAACCAGCCCCTGATGATTCCAGTCGACGATTTGACGCACACCGTGAATTTCGACGGCCAGCGGCGACGAATAGGACGCTCCGTCTTTGCCTTCAGCCCACACTTCGTTTCCAGTCTCCACATCCAGCGCCACCAGCATGCCTTCGTCGTCGTTTCCGAAATGCACGACCACGTGATTGCCATCAACAATCGGTGAAGCCGACGCGCCCCAGTTGGGATGATTCTTCTTGAATTTTTTCCCATAGTCGCTACGCCACAGCAGGTCGCCGTTCTCCGCCGACCATGCAGACAAATCGCCCAGGATACTCATCGTAAAAACACGACCATCCGCCAAAACGGGCGAAGACTTCGGCCCGGTCCCGTGCCATTCGCCGCCGCCCGCCGCCTTAAACGGAACCGAATACGACTTCCGCCATTCGGTTTTTCCGGTCTTCAGATCGAAACACCAAAGCACTTCGTCTTCGCCCTGCCGTGCGTGCTGATAAACGCGATCACCAGCCACCAGCGGCGAACCATAGCCAGTCCCAACATCAACCTGCCAGGTCTTGTTCAGCCGCTCAGGCCATTCCACAGGCGGTTGGAAGTCGGCCACCCAGCCATCGCGGTTCGGCCCCAGCCAACCAGACCAAACCGAATCGGCAGCAAGGGCCATCGATTGCAGAATGAGAAAACCGATGATCGCGGACAACAGACGTGACATGTTGAGCATTCCAGAATGACTGACTGTGCCCGGTTCGCGAGCGTGAATTAGACAGTGAAAATCGAATCACTCACGGTTCCCGTACTATCGGAGAACGCGTCCTTATCGATTCCCATAGAACGCAGGATACTCAAATGCACGTTCGACATGCGAGTCTCACCTTTGCGCCAGTAGGTTCCGTGTCGGAGTCCCATGTTGGCACCGCCTGCGATCAGCGTGGGCAGATTTCTGGACGTGTGAGTCGTACTGGCACCGCTGCCGTAGAGCACGATGCTGTTGTCCAGCACCGAACCGCTGGCGTCTTTGTATTGGTGCAACTTTCCAAGGAAGTGCGACAACTGTTCGCTGAGAAACTGGTCGTACTTCGCAAAGTCCAGCTGTCCGCTTTTGTCTTTCGCATGCGACAATTGATGATGCGTTTTGCTCAAGCCGAGCTTCAGCGGAAACGTATCACTAAGCCCCATGCCATCTTCACGATTCAGCATGAAGGCCACCGACCGGGTGATGTCCGCATCGAACGCCAGCGCGATGAGGTCGAACATGTTGCGATAATATTCTTTAGGCTCTGCCTCCGGCGTAACGTCCAGATTCAGGTGCGAATAGTCCTGTTTCTTCAACGGAACGTCGATCCATTTTTCAGATGTCATCAACCGCGACTCAACTTCGTTCAGCGACGTCATGTACTGATCCATCTTTTCACGATCAGATTTGCCCAACGTCCTGTTCAGCCACTTTGCGTTTTCTAAAACGGCGTCAACCAGTTTGATACGCCGTTGAAGTTGCTGCCGCTGAGCTTCCAGCGACGATTTGTCACTCTGAAACAGTCGATTAAAAATACGACGCGGATTGTTTTCCGCGGGAACCGGTTTGCCTTCGAGGTTATAGGAAATCGTTCCGGTACGAGACAGATATCCCACACCGGCATCGATCGACAACACCAGCGATGGCTGCCGGCAATGCCGTCGTGTGTGCAGCGCGATGATCTGATCAAGCCCGACGGAGTTGTACGTTTCGCGACCGGCGTCGTTTAACGGTGCACCCGTCAGCCACATATCCGAACACGTGTGCGGATCAGCTTTTGGTCCATTCGGGTGATAGAGCCCGCCCAGGAAACTCAGTTGATCGCGAAAGGGAGCCAGCGGCGCAGTTGACTTGCCGAATTCGAAATCACGACCTTCGACATTTGGAAACCAGTTCCATTCGCTGATTTCGTTCTTCTGTTCCGGCAACGACATTCCGTTGGCAGTGTACATTGCGCAAAATCGACGAGGCAGCTGTTCGGCAACTTCCGAACCCATCGCCTGCAAAACCGGCAGCGCCAACGTGGCACCAGCTGTACCGCGCAGCACAGCACGACGGTCCATTTTCTGAAGCATTGTCATAAGCTGAAGTTTCGAAAGTCACAGTCCTGCGTGACAAATTTTGGAAGGAAGCTGAGGTGGGATTTTTGATCTCTCGATCAAAAGGCGTCGCCCGAAACCATGACCTACTTTTTCAGGAACAGGTCACTGTGGACAACAAATCGAACAAGGTCCTGCATTCGATAATCTGTGTCCTTCAATTCTAACGTCGCCTGTTTTAGAAACTCAATCTCTTTGTAGGTCAGACTGCGGCCAATCGCGTAACTCGCCAGGTGTTTGACCGTGCTAAACGCAACCTGATCGATTCGATCTTCGGCCAAATACGTTTTTAATTGCTTCAGACCGCTGATTTCGGTGTCGTCCGGCAGTGTGGAACGAGCGTCCACAGCTTTCGTTTTAAATCGACCACCCGCGTCGAATTCTTCAAACGGAACGCCCCACGGATCAATGCCTTCATGACATTTCACACAGCCTTTCTGATTACGATGCCGTTCCAGTTGTTCGCGCAAAGTTAGCTGCGTGAGATCTTCGTCAAGCGCTGGAACATTGGGCGGCGGATCTTCGGGTGGTTCCGCAATGATCTTGCGAGCCAGCCAGGCACCACGTTTTACCGGGTTGGACTCTCGCCCATCCGACAGTCCCGCCAGCACAATGGCCGCACTCAGCACACCGCCCAATTGCGGGTCATTGTGCTTCACGGGAACGAATTCGAATCCTGTGTCCGGCTTGTCCGACAAGTCGTAGTAACCCGCGACGACTTCGTTCGCCAAAATGAAATCAGCATACACCAACTGACTGACTGGTAAGTTCTCACGAATCAAATGCTGCAGCAGTTGAATCGGTTCGTTGCGCAATTGACGTCGGACGACTCGTGACAGTTTGGGGTACTTTCTACTGTCAATCTCGACAACATCTGCCTTATCCAGACTAAACCACTGCGAACCGAATTCCTGAACGAACTGTGCAAACCGCGAATCGGCTATCAGCCGTTCCATTTCTGCATCTAACGAGTCATGTAGCTGATCCGATTCCGCCAATGACAACAAGCGATCATCGGGAGCAGTGTTCCACAGGAAGTACGACAGTTTCGATGCAAGTTCGTACGGCGTGACATCTTCTGCCTGCGGCGTGTGACTGTTGTCGATCAAAAACAGAAACTGCGGCGACGTGAGAATTACCAGCAGTGAGTCTTTAATACTGAGCTGAAAATCATTCGTCGCCAGAAATGAGTTTCGCCAAACCTTCACGAAAGCATCAAGTTCAGAAGCAGCAACAGGACGTCGGAAGGCTCGCGTTGCAAACCTGCTGATCACTTCGCCTGCGTAAGCCTCAGAAGACGTGTCGTGTTTGGATTCCACAAAAATCCGCCGATGTGATTTCGGAGGCCAGGTTTCGTAAAACGGTCCCTCGAATTCCACGGATTCGACCCGCAGTCGCGGCATTTCTCGAGCGTCCGTACATTCACTTCTCACGCCGATTTCACGAACACCAGCCAGATAGTTGTCGTTCTTTTCCTGCACGCTGGGACTCGGATAATCATTGATCGCGCCGAAAAACGTATAGTCGCTTGCTTCCAGCGACTTGACTGCTTGGGGCACGCCAACCTGAGCCAGCGTGCTGCCACAATCACGCCGCAATCCCAAATGCACGCCAACGCGGGGTAGTCGTTTTTCGAACGCCGCGAACTTTACAAACGTAGCACTGGATTCCTGCAAAAGATGTAAATCAACACGGTCGAGACCCAGCTTTCCGCGGTAATTCGTCTGCACCTGCAACGGCCCGGCTGGCAATCGCACCGTCAGAAACGCGGGTTGATGCAACGTCCCGGAAAAGTGACGCTCACCAAGTGACAACTCCAGCTGTTGTTTCTTTTCTGATGGCGGAACCTTCGCAAGATGCCGAGCCGGCTCAATCAACGCCTGCAATTCCGCCACATCGAGTGCTCGCCGATAGAAACGCACCTCGTCGATACTTCCATTGAACACCTGAGCATCCTGAATACGGCCGATATGCAAATCCACTTTGGGG
>CAYZYB010000238.1:0-7006 GCA_964481505.1 uncultured Planctomycetaceae bacterium
GTCAGAACACAGCAGAACCAGCGTATTGTCGAAGACGTTCTTCGCTTTCAAATGCTCTACCAGTCTGCCGATGTTCTGATCGACGCAGTCCACCATCGCGGCAAACGCTTCCATGCGAGATTCTTCCCAGACGCGTTCGTCTTCAGTCAGCTGTTCCCATGCGGGAATGTAGTCGGGCCGATCGCTCAACTGGTGTTTCGCATCGATCAGCCCCATTTCAACTTGCTTTGCATATCGCCGCTTGCGGAGTTCGTCCCAGCCCATGGAATAGCGGCCTTTGTATTTTAGCACGTCTTCCTTCTTCGCCTGCAGCGGATAGTGCGGGGCGTTGAAGGCAATGTACTGAAAGAACGGCTTGTCGGTTTCGAGGGCTTCGTCGATAAACTGGATTGCGTAGTCAACGTTGGCATTTGTGGTGTAAAAGTCTTCGTCGAATTCAGACCATTTCTCGCCATTCAATCGAAAAGAATCGTCACCGGTAAAGAAGTTGGTCGCTCCGGAAAGATGCCCCCAGTATCGCTGAAAGCCTCGATCAGTCGGCTCCTTATCCAGGTGCCACTTTCCTGCCATTGCAGTGAAGTAACCGTTGTGCCCCATCACCTCAGCCACTGTTACAGCTTTGTCCATCGCATTGTTACCGGCCTGGAATGTGTACTTCCCGGTCAGCAAGCAGATCCGCGACGAATGACACTTCGCAGTATTGTAAAACTGATTTAGTCGAACACCGTTTCCGGCCAAAGCGTCGACGTTCGGCGTTTCGATTTCACTGCCGTAGCAACCAAAATCGGAAAAGCCGAGGTCGTCGACCATCATCAACAGAATATTGGGGCGCTCGGCCCCGTCCACAATCGCATGAGGCAAAAGCAGCACGGCGGCAAACGAAAGTATGACAGTGCGAAACATAGTGAGATCCTGAACAGGCGAAATATCATGTCCATCGATCTTATCGCGAACGGCAGTCCTGAAACAGCGACTCAGCAAAGCCGGGAGCTTTCAGTCGCGAATCTATCGAATCATGTGAATGCACAGTGCGTTTTGTTGGTGCGATTCGTTAGATTCGTATCTACAGAACACTGCGTGCCTTCACAGTTACTTAAAGGACGACTCATGAAGAAGCTTCTCGCTGCGACATTCGTATCTATCCTATCCACTTCGCTCATCAGCCTCACATTCGCGGACGAAGCGCCGGCGAACAGCGATGTGGCGCTGGAAGACTCCTTTGACCGCGCAGAACTCGGCAAAGGCTGGAACTCAACAACCGGCGAATGGAAAATCGTCGACGGTGTTCTGACTGGCAGGGAGATCGCTGCAGAAAAACACTCGGCCGCCACTCGCAAAGTTCTGGCCACTCAAAACGCTGTCTACCAGCTAAAGTTTCGGCTAACGGGAAATTGTCGAGCGTTTCATTTCGGCTTCGATCCGGCCCGCGGCGAACTCGACAAGAAGGGACATCTGTTTTCCGTAATCGTCACACCGAAGTCGTGGCAGATTCTAAAACATATCGACAAGAATCGTCGTGAAGAGGATCCGAACGAAAAATTGGCGGAAGAGAAAGTGACGTTCGAAATGGATCAATGGTACACCCTGCGAGTCACCACGTGGGGCACATTTGTTACCGCAAAAATTGACGACAAAGAACTAAAAGCTTCCCACAAGACGTTTGGTGTGAAGAAACCAACGCTCGTTTTCCGCTGTCTCGGCGATGGTGTTGAAATTGATGACATTAAGGTGTGGACTCAGCAATAACCGACGGAAACAAACGACATGAACTCGAAACAACTCACATTCGTAGCGCTGCTGCTCCTGAGCCCTTCCTTGAGCAGCGCGCAGTCAGCTGATTCCAAAATTCGCAACGTGTTGTTCATCGTTTCCGATGATCTGCGAGCGAATGTTCTGGGCTGCTACGGCAATTCGATTTGCCAGACTCCCTACATCGACAAACTGGCCCGGAAAGCGGTGGTCTTCGAACGCGCGTACTGCCAGGGAACAGTCTGCGGGCCGTCGCGTACGTCGTTTATGTACAGCCGCTATAAGGATAAAGGAAGTGTCACAATTGGCCAGCACTTTCGAAAAAATGACCGCTACAGCGCACGCGTCGGTAAGATTTTTCACATGCGAGTCCCTGGCGATATTATTGCTGGAACAGACGGGCAGGATGTGCCCGAAACGTGGACAGAAAGTTTCAATTCGCAGGGACAGGAAGCTCACACGCCTGGCGAATACGCCTGCCTAAACCTCAACGTATTCACAACGGACGAAGAAAACCGGCAGTCCACAAAAATGCCGCATCGGATGTTCGTGTCCGTGAAATACGATGGCGACGGATCGGATCAGCCAGATCACAAGACCGCGACGAAGACGATCGACCTGCTGCAAAAGCATCGCGACGAACCGTTCTTCATTGCTGCAGGTTTTGTCCGCCCCCATTACCCGATGGTCGCCCCGAAACAGTACTTTGCCCCGTATCCCTGGCAGAATATGACCATTCCGGAATTGCGCGAGGGCGACCTGGACGACATGCCGAAGCTGGCCATCACGAAAAGTCGGTCTGCGTTGAACGGTATCGACAGGTTTCCAGACAATCAGCAGCGTATGTGGTCGGCTTATTATGCCGCCGTGATGTTCATGGACGAGCAGGTGGGTCGAATCATCGCTGAACTGGATCGACTGGGCCTGCGAGAATCGACGGCGATCGTGTTTACCAGCGACCACGGATATCATCTTGGGGATCACACGTTTTGGCAGAAAGCCAACGTGCATGAACAGGTCATCCGCGTCCCACTGATGATTGCCGCACCTGGAATCTCCCCCGGTCGTTCAGAATCCATTGTGGAACTCGTCGATCTGTTCCCCACACTCTGTGAACTCACCGGAGTTGCTATGCCTGATGGGCTTCACGGCAAAAGCCTGCTGCCCGTCCTGCAGGATACTTCAGCGACCATTAAAGAATCGGCTCTTTCCTTTACCAAAGGTGGCACCTCGCTGCGAACGTCACGGTGGGCCTACATGCGTTACAAAGATGGGACGGAAGAACTCTACGACATGCGACGCGATCCTGAGCAATTCACCAACCTCGCGTCAGCAGCAGAACATGCTGATACACTGAAGAAACTTTCTGCCGAACTGAACATCCGTACAGAAGACTTCGACGACAAGAAGCAATAGAGTAAGCATGTGTTGTCGCGGTCGTCTTTGATCCGGAGTGGAACGCGCTCCTCCGCAACCCCTCGCCCCGCGGCGACACATCAGCGTCACGTGCCGTAGTCAGCTGCACTTTTCAAGACGAAAAGCGGAGTCGAAAACGAGGCTTGAATGCTTGAATATAAGAGCCTGGTGAAATGATGTTTGGCCAGAGTTATGGCGCTGATACCTTCCTTCGTCGATACAGGAGCCCCGCACCATTGATGTAGCATCAGAAGTCGTCGAAATAGTCACACACTTCACCGGAAAGAGAACAAAGTGAAAGACTACAAATTTCAGATTCTCGAAGACAACGACTGCCTGATCGCCTGCTTTACGGGAGAGATCTCCAGTCATGGCTATTCGGAATTTCGTAACGACTACAACGAAATTTGCCGCCGACTCAACGATGCCAATTCGAAACGACTCGTCATCGACCTCACGGAAACCGACTACTTCGGTTCGTTGTTTATCGGCATGATTGTGAAGTTAAGCGTCACAATCCGAAATCAACAGGGACAACTCGCGCTATGTGGGCTGTCAGACCAGTTGCAGGAACTCATGAAGAAGCTGCTGTTGCTCGAACGCGAATCAGATTCCGCTTCCCGCCTCAAGCACCTTCCCACACGGCAAGAAGCCGTCAACGCCCTCAGAACCGTCGATTCTGCAATGTAAAACCGATTCAGCAAATTTGCTCAACGGCATTTGCAAACAGTGTTCGAGATGTAAGTGAGCGCCGCTCCACCCAACAATCCGGTCTGTTGTTTCTCGAACGACGCTAAGCCGCGCGGCGTTGCTGTTGACTTTGAGAACCGACTTGCGATTCTTCAGCACACTCACGAACAAGATCTTCGACGAAGCTCTTCGCCTGCAGATGTTCGTTTGTATAGCCGGCAATCTTAGCCACGCGGTCCGTCAAGTAGCGCCATCGGAAATGGTAGGGCAAAGGATTCGAAAGTTCGAGATCCTGTATCGTCCGCTGGTAGTTCTCTTCATCGATGGTGAGCTGTTTTTCGCCCGAATGCTGAAACAGCATTTGCAGGTTGGTGTCCTGTTCATCGCCAAATTTTTCTCGCAGACGGAACCCACAGGATTCTCCCAACATCTGCAGTGTTGATGGCACGAAGTTGTGAATATGAGCAGAATGAAACAGCTTACTACGTCGAGCGAACGGGGCTTGAAGGTTCGGGCATTCGACATAAAACATGCCGCCGGGTTTCAACAGGCCCGCAATGTGTTCGAACGATTCGCGGGGAGATCGCAGGTGTTCAATCACGTGGACTAACAGAATGGCATCGTACTTCTGCTGCTTTGGCAGATCATAGAGATTGGTAACCGTTACTTTCGCATTCAACTTCTCACGAGAGTACTTGAGAAACTCACCGCCAGGGTCGATCCCTTCAGCGTCAAAACCCGCTCGATCAAAAACCTTGACGGTACAGCCAATGCCCGCACCAACTTCGAGCACTCGACTTTCGCCCTTCAAAAACGGCGTGATCTGTTTGCAGATGCGTTCACCGTTATTCCACGCTCGCATGATACGACGCGGGCCAGGGGATCGTTCTCCGTTGTAGTCTTCACGGTACGTTGTCGAATAGAACTCGTGTAATTCTTCTTCGGACGGTACATGAGCGTGGCGAACGAGTCCGCAGCTGGCGCACATCGCTGTTTCCAATGATTCACCGTGCCGGTCTTTGTTCGCGATGATTTCGAATGTGCTACCAGAGCACAGGTCACAGGCAGCCAGTTCCATCTGACAGATCCTTCTTTCCTGAAAGGTCGCGACTGACAACAGCGCTTCCGTAGTGTGCTAAAAACTTTGATGTAATTTACGATAATCGAGCGGCTAATCGTAGACGATACCTGCGATGCCGTGGAATGGCAGTTTTTGGTCGCAAGTCAGCATTCTTTCGACTCAAGCGGCTTCCCGGCGCCAATGTTCTTTGCCGCCTTCGGTGAATCTTGCGAGCAATTCAGCTGCACACCGCTCGGCTTCGCAAAATCGGGCGTCTCGTTCGTTCAACCGCCGAGTTTTTTTCCAGCGCGACCAGTAGACAACGTCACCAGAATCAATAAGGGTGTCGATGCACGCCGTGACTCGGTTGCTACGAAATCGTTCCAATTCCAGAACACCAACCTCAGCACCGGAAGTCAGCGCTTCGTACGTCATTGATACGCTGTCAGCAGAGACCCATACGGTGGCCGCACGAGTCAGTTCGGCAGGGAGCCAGTCGGCGTCCACATCGTGCGGCAAGACCAACTGAGCTTCCGTGAGCTGCTTCCTGACGAGTTCGCAAAACGCATCAGGAGTACGACGCGACGTCACGATTTTCCAGTTTCGATCCGGTTCGTTTCTGACCACTTCGGTAGCCTGGCGAAAGATACTTTCGCCAGACCATTTATGATGTGCCGATGGTCCGCCCACCAGGACGAGTCCATAGGCAGCGTCTTTGTTTCCAGACGGCACGATTCGATTCAAGACCCCTTTGGTGAGAATCGTGTTAGCTGGAACACGTTTTAGATCGTGAACATCAGGAATAAGACAAAGGTCAAAACAAGACAGCGGAAGTGACGGCTTCATCAGGACAACTGTCCTCCCGCCAAATCGCCGTCGAAGAACGCCAAGCGGAACATGAGTCGCGTGGCCAGCTCCAAAAATCAAATCGGGATCTGCTGACGGAAACTGACTGAAATCTCGGCGAAAAAGTGACCAGACTCCCCGATCCCAGCCAGCCAGACTGACTCTGTGAATCTCGCAGGGAGTCCGTCGCTGAATCGCTTCGGCAAACCCAACCTGTTGATTCTCATGACCGGCCTTACCGTCCAGCAGGCACCAGATCGTCAGTGGTTTTGTTGACTTGGTCGTCATGTGAGTCCCGAAGAACAACGTTAGGCAGCTGCCGAATGACCGCCAATTCCGGATTGTGTCAGACGCTGATAGAGGGGACATTTGGTCAGCAGTTCGTTGTGCGTCCCAACGGCAGCCACTTGCCCCTGATCCATCACAACAATTCGATCCACGAGATCCAAAAACGTCTCGCTCAGCACGTGAGTGATGATGAACACCGTTCGCCCCTGCGAAAAGGTCTTCAGCACACCATGAATCAGATCTTCGCTCTGGGCATCCACAGCCGACGTCGCTTCATCCAGAATCAGAATCGAAGGATCACGTATGATCGCGCGAGCCAGCGAAATCCTCTGGCGCTGACCACCGGAGAGCCTTCCGCCAGCTGGGCCAATAATGGTGTCGATGCCATCCGGAAGTTCAGAAATAAAGTCCCACGCATGAGCCTGGCGAGCCGCTTCGACCACGGCTTCTCGTGATGCTGCAAAATTTCCGTAACGAATATTCTCCAGGATCGTATCATTGAACAGCATCGTCTCCTGACTGACGAGTCCCATCTGACTGCGGAGGTCAGACGTCTGATATTCTGAAACGTCGACTCCGTCAATTCGGACAATGCCCGATTCAGGATCCAGAAAACGTGGCAGTAGACTGGTCAGCGTCGATTTTCCGGATCCATTGCTGCCGACGACAGCAACCACTTCTCCAAATTTCACATCCAGCGAAACATTATTCAGAACCAGCCCACGCATCTCGCCGGTGTCGGCAGGCTGATAGCGAAACGACACATCTTCAAACTGAATCGATTGGCTGTGCCGCGTAAACGGTGTTGGTTCGTCCGGCTCACTGATCATGCTCTGCTTATCGATCATTGCGAAGACCCGGTCACCCCCCGCCATTCCCTGTCGAACCTGCCCGAACACGGTGGATAGCTTTCGGACGGGATCAAGAACGCCAGCGAGCAGAACATAGATCGTCAGC
>CAYZYB010000239.1:0-6980 GCA_964481505.1 uncultured Planctomycetaceae bacterium
ACGCTGCGCAATTTGTAGGTTGCCGGACGCGATTCACGACGCCGGATGTCCTGTCGGTCGGAGTCCACCATGGAAGCCGCGGACCGCAGAGCGTCGGTAATGTTGACGCTTGTCTGCCCGTCACGTACTTCGTTGTAATCCGACGTGAGTGGAATCGGTGTTCGTGCTGTCAGAGAATTTTGTCGGACGGGGCGATCGCCGGAGATGCGATTTCTGAACGTGCGAGACGGCCTTTGCAGCCGCGATTGAAACGACTGTGCCTGTGACATTCGCGAATCAGAGTTGTTGGTCAGGCCCGCAATGGCCATGTCTTCGGCGCTGGTCAGTGGCGCCGCCTTGCGGTTGATTTCGACATCGTCGACGGTTCGAGGGAGTGCGATTGCATCGGGAGAACTGCTGGTCACCATTGCCAGAGAAGTGTCTTCTGTCACAACATTGGTGTTGATACGGCTAATGCTGCCTTCGGAGACTTCTCGCTCCGGTGTGGGTTCGTCGGGAACAATGTCGCCGCGTCTTGTTCGTATTCGCTTCGTGCTGGGGACGTATACGTCGGCGTTGCTTTGTTCCAGCATCGAGGACATGTCGGCAGCCACGTCGTTCGCAGCGACGACCCGGCGTCCTTCGTCACCTGTATCTGAACGGATGGCGACTTCCGGCATGGCCGCGCGCTCAAACTGAGATACATCTTCTGCATTGGCTTTCAGGCTGTCGAGAACCTCCAGTTCCGGGTCTGGAAGTTCCGCGACGTCCATCAACCGGGTGTCCTGCGGCAGGCGTTCCAGTTGTGCGTCCGGTGGAGTTGCCTGATCCGGCATGGGAGTATTGCCAGACTCCTGAAGCGTTACAGAGTCCGTACTTTCGACAAGAATCCGCGTCACGACTTCCGGTGGTTTTACTTCTTCCGGATTCGTTGAAGGGGAGGCGAACGCCAGTGGTTCAAATACTTCCAGGCCCAGCAGACAGACAAAGT
This sequence comes from uncultured Planctomycetaceae bacterium, assembly GCA_964481505.1. GTDB lineage: Bacteria > Planctomycetota > Planctomycetia > Planctomycetales > Planctomycetaceae > Fuerstiella. Next base: position 971 of record CAYZYB010000239.1, read on the forward strand.
GAACCAGCAGAGAAGCCAGCAGAGATTTTACCGCGATGTGTCGATCACCCCATCGTGTCGCCAGCATGGTGAACAGGTGCGAAAGGGAAATGACCATGCCCAACAGCAGGCCAAGTGCGATGAAGTCATCACCATTCAGGGAATCTCCCTGCCAGACTTTCAAGAGAACTAGTTTCAACGTGTTCACGGATTATTCTCCGCCAGCCACAGGTTGAAACGCCAGGGAGAAACGATGGATTTGGGCTTTGTGGCAAAGATCCATGACATCCACAATGGACTGATAAGTTCCTTCACCATCACCACGAATCAGCACAGCTTGTTCCGCGTAGGCTTCTTTGGCTTTCTCAAGCCGCGTTTGCACTTCCGCCATTGGAATGAGTTCGCCATTGACGGTGACTTCTCCCGTTCGGGCGACATTCAGAACCATAGCATCAGGGCGACTGCTCATCGGCGCCACTGCGCCAGCTGAGGGAAGTTCGATGTCATATTGTTGCTCGATCTCGCTGAACCGTGTCCCCACCATGAAGAAAATGATCAACAGAAATACGATGTCAATCATCGGCGTCAGGTTGAGTTCAGGTTCCTCAAGTGAATCGGTGCGAAGTGGCATGGGGTGCGGTATTGAAAGTATCTGTGGGGGAAAGAATCAGGACAACTTTTATTATATCGGCAAACAACAACCCGCGTGAACCTCCAGTTTTAGTTTGGTGTCTTCATTGTGAGTGTGCTGTAAGTTGTTTTGTGGGAATTGTTTGTGTTGATTCGGTGAGCCCTCATTAGCCTGTTTTGCTTGCCCGGCTGTGATAGTGGGTGAGAGGCGTCGGCTGGGGGCTACTGTGTCGTGACATGAATGGTCGTTCGTCCGGCGAGTTCGAGAATCGGGAGGAACAGAGAAACACCGCTGATCAGCGTGTCTGGCATATCGGAATGCTGGAGTTTGATTCGCGTCGGTTTGATGCCGGTCCCTCCGAATGTGGAATCAAATGGCACCCACTGTCCTTCAATCAGAGCTTCTACCCAAACGTGTCCGACGAAGCCGAACTGCTGATTCGTGTGTACCAACCCTGACGCGATTCGTGATGGAATTCCTTTGATCCGCATCAAAGCAGCCAGCAGCATTGCGTGTTCGGTGCAGTCTCCTTTCAAAGTGCGGGCGACTTCGTCTGCGGGTCTCAGCGTCGTACTAAATGCGCTGCGCCGCATCTTTTTGTGGACCGCGGCTTCGAGGCGCTGGCAGATACTGACGGTGTTTCTTTCCGCACCTGCTGTCATTGATGCCAACCGTTGCAGGGCGGGGTTGTCCAGGGGCATCCATCGTGTGGAAGCGATCGTCGGTTGATCTGTTTTGGGGAGCACCGGTTGACTTCCGGGACTCGAAAGTGCGGGCGTGGATAGAATGACGCGTACCGTGGTGTCATTGATGCGTTGCACCTGTTGAAACGTCGACTGCGGGATGGCTGGAGCGAATCCATTATTGACGCGGATTTCCAATACGACTTGCTCTGCCCGTTCTGTGTTCCGCAGCAATCGATCGATCGGAATAATTGTCTGAGCATCCAGGTCCAGGGATTTGTCCGCGACAGCAGTGAGAGCAACTTCGGAGGACGTTCGTTCCATCGATAGTGTGCGATTCATGAATTGTTTGTCGTGACGTGTGACTTGCAGGGAACCGTCGATGAACAGCGTGCTGATGCGTGACGGGTCGGAGTCGGGATAGAACTCCAGTCGCTGTGTGACGGCTGATTGTCCTGACCGTTCTTTTCCTGTTTGGCGTTTCCTGACTGCGATTCCGGAAGCCCCCGCTGTTTCCGGAAAGAACACCGACAGGAGGATCTGTTTTTCGATCGGAAGGTCCAGCTTCGGCAACCACACAGCCAGAATTGGAGAATGAGTGTCTCCTGGCACCGCCACCGTGTATTCTCGCCTGCTGCCAGCAAATTGTTCGCGGATCAGAAATGCCTTTTCGTCGTTGCTGTAGGAGCCGAAACGTTCCACACGTGTTCCTGTACCGTCGGTTCGCTGCAGATGGAAGGATCGCAGAATTCCGCTCACGGACTGCGTTGTCCACAGTGACGCGCGGACGGACATGTGCTGCCCCATGCGGTTCAGGTTGAGTTCTGTTTTCCGAAAGCAGGATAGCGTGGCTGCGTCATCGCCCGATTGGTTCACTCTGACCTGTTCGAAGCCGACTGGCTTTCCATCGAACCTGATGATGTACCAGGCGTTTGATTCTTCAGCGTGAGTCGTTGTTGCGGCAAACAGAAGCAGGACACAAATGATTTGTGGTGCCCGGCGACCGCTTCGACGGATTTCTACTTCGTTGCGATTGCAGGGAGTCAGGGTGTACGGGTGTGAGTTTCCGTTAGATGCGTTTTGGATCATGGGAGTGCCGATTGGAACGGTTCTGCCAGCGAGAAGATGTGTACCGATCCACAGCCCGCAATTTTGTGAGTGCTGAAGCGGTTATTCAGATCGGGCGGGTTGGTGGTGACGCGGAATAGTTTCGCAGGCCCCCGCTTCCGTGTCTGCGCTGAAGTGGATCTCCTGCTTTTCGGCGATCGACACAAATGCTGCTCATTCACTGAATATTGCGTGCTAGGTTTGCTGCGAAGATCACTTTTTTGTGTCACCGTTTGCGTGTCACAGCGTGCAGCCATGTAGAGACTGTTTGTGAGGAAACAATGGGATTTCTGAAGAAGTTTTTGAAATCAAACTACCGTGACAGCGACGCACCGCGTGGCATGAGCAGTTTTCGCGATCTGTCAGAAGATCAGTTAGAAGAGCACATGAGCGTGGCTCGTTACGGCGATTTCACGTTAACCGATGCTGTTCGACCATCGTATGGTTTGGAAGTCATTCCGCGAACCGGTTTCCGACACGAATGGTACGTTGACCAGGAATCGGGAGCTCGAATTCCTGTGTTGATGTCGTCCGTCAGTCGTGAACGTTTGTTTGATACGTTCCTGTCACTGCTCGATCCGCTGGGTGAAGTCGTCGACGTGGTTCTGGAAACCAGTCACGACAAGAACAACGGCGAACACACAGACCTGTATCGTGAACAAATCGACATGCCAGTGCTGCAGAGCATTCTGTATGACTTCGAAGACCTGCTGCTTGACGACGGTTGTTGCGGCATCGCCGTTCTGAATCCTCAGAAACCAATGGAAGTGCAGTTGGACGAACACAAACTTCTGTTCGTTTACGGGCAGGAGAACGCAGACTACGAATGGGCCTTGAACGACAACAACGTTCGCTGTGATGAAGAAATTCGATTCATCACGGAAGCCGAGCATGTGCATTCCTCAAGCGACGAGTTTCAGGAACGTTTCGACCAGTTCTGCTATCAGCTTGGGATTGACGACTAAGCGGAGACACCGGTGAACATCACCGTTTGCTAATTCAAAAACACGACAGGACGGTTCCGCAAGGGGCCGTCCTTTGTGTCATTTTCGGCGGGCAACAGGATCAAGTCAGAAGAATAAAAAATTTGCTCGATAACACGGCTGCTTTTAGATCAACATCGGATGAAGATCAGGAAGCAGCATGCGGAGATTTGCGATGTGGTTCCCTACTCACATTCGCCAGCATTTGGCCAACTCACGAAGCGTTCTGTTGATCATTGCGGTTGGCAGTTTTATTCTGCCCGGCTGTGCTTCCACGTTTAAGCTGGCGGCTCCTGACGAACAGTTTGTAAACCGGGATCCGCGGGATATTCCTGTTCCGGTTTTTGATGAACTGTCGCAGGATCCTCCGTCACGAGTTGCGTCAACTGGTCCGATGCGTGGAATTGTGTCGGAGCCCAAGCCGTTTGAGTGGTCCAGACTTGCCACCAGTGCCGGTAAGCGTGACATCGAAGGAATGACGATTGGTCGCGGCGGTTATCGAACGATCGTCATCGGTAGCCTGGCTGGTGACGACCCGCTTGCAGTCGCGTTTACGGAAGAGCTGGCGCGACACATTCACGAGAATCAGATCATTCTGGGTGGTATCCAGGCGACCGTCATTCGCAACGCAAACCCTGACGGAGCGGTTCGCTACCAATCGACGAACGAAAACGGCGTCGTGTTGAATCGGCAGTTTGTTGCCGGATTGGACGCCGGTCCGGCTCTTCTGAAGCAGGCTCCGGAGGTTCGCTTTTTGGTCGGAATGCTTCGCGAGGGGCAGCCTCAGCGGGTCATTCACATCCGCAGCATTGCGCGTGATCAGGGAATCGTCGCTGCCAGTTCCGGAGCTGCGAGTGTGGCCAGGGACGTTTCCAGCTGGCTCAATTTTCGCTTTGCAGACCTGCCCGGAAAGTCTGTCGATGGCACCCTGGAGCGTTATCTTTCGCAAAAAGACGAGTGCGAAATCATCACATTTGCTTTGCCACAATCCACCAGCAAAAACTCACTGTGGGAACATTATGGAGATTCCATTCTGAACCTGCTGCTGGACGAAGACTATGAAACTCGCAAACTGGCCCGCCAAAAACGCGGCACCACTGCCGCCGACAGCCGTGGCAAAAAAGATAAGACACTGCAGGATCTCGACGACTAATTTCAGGCGGAAGCGCTACCGCACAGATTCCAAGCCTAGCGCTCGTCGCAGTATGCCGATTTGCCCTGCGTGAATCTGTTCGTGCATTGGACAGAACAGGATGGCGCCCAGCTTTGTGGGATACGCTGCGTATGGCATGTCGACAGTTTCCAGCAGCACAGCGGGGTCGACACTCGTTAGTTCTGCCATTGCCAATTCGTGGACGCGATTCAGGCGTTCGAACAGTTCATCGGCAGACGGCTGTTTTGCGGTGTCTGGATTGGGCGTCGATTTTCGTGAGAAGGCTTTGCGAAAGGTGCCGGGAATCAATTCGAGGTCTTCCGGTTCTCGTCCTCGAATTCGAAACATCAGCAGGCCGTATTGACTGACGGCGAGATGCCCGACCTGCCACGCAACGTGAGTCGGCAGGTTGTTGGGCATTGTGAACCAATGCTCCTTTGGCGTGGCTTCAAGAAGTTCGATCGTGTAGTTGCGAGCGAAATGGATCTGGCCGATGGCCGACTGCAGCATGGTGGCAGCGGTATCGGCGTCTGGGAGTGTTGGTGTGTTCATGGGGGAGAGTTTAAGAAATGTTCGAAGAACGCGTAGATCACTGTGTTCGATTCTGGATTTGGAGAATGATCGCGGCGGTTTGTCATGCCGACTCGGTTTTCATGCTCCAGCAGTCTGTTGATTCGAACCAGATGATTCAACGCAGTCCATCGTGAGGGCGGATCAACTGCGCCACCGGAAACGAGAAATGGCCGTGGAGCCAGCAGCGCGTGGAGTTCATGGAGATCGCGGCTCTTCTGAAGCAGTTGCGGATAAAGCCCGCGGCCCGGGTTCTCCGCGGTGATCACACCGCGTTTCCGCCATGGCCTGGCGTGCCAGCCCAGATACCACGGTTCCCAGTAATTGACGCTGGGATGTGTGTCGAACATGATGCCCGGATCTGAAACGGCGACCGCTGCAAACTTTTCAAACAGACACCCGGCGAACATTGCCCACTTTCCACCGAACGAATGGCCGACGATCCCGATCCGCTGACTGTCGACTTCCGGCCGAGCGGCAAGGACGTGCCAGGCATTTGCAGCGGCATACCCAAGCATCGACAGCGGTTGCACTTCGGCATTGTTGATCGTCGGGTGATACAGCGAATAGGTCTTCGCCGCCGACGCTTCGGTCGTGCCAATCGACAATGTGATGAATCCACGTTTCGCCAGCTGTAGTGCGAAGTCACGATGTTCGCCTTTGAGCCCGATGGCGGTTTCTGGTTCGTAAAAAACGGTCAGGACAGCCGGGCGTTTTCCTGAACCGTTGGGAATCAGCAGGTATCCGGTCGTCATTTCGTTCGGCGTCCAGCGGAAACGAATTCTGTGCTGCGAGAAATTTTCTCGCTGTTTCGATTCCAGCGTTTCGACAACCGGGTTAGTTATCAGCGCAGGGCAAGCCTCAGTTACACAATGCCGAGTTTGGGTAATAGCTTGTTGACTGT
>CAYZYB010000240.1:0-6957 GCA_964481505.1 uncultured Planctomycetaceae bacterium
GGCCAAACGCCATGCAGATCGACTGATGCAGTTGTATCCACAGATCTCGGAGGAACTGGCATTTGATTTCGACACCCACCTGGAATACCTGTCCGGCGCAGTGGGGTTGAATGCGTGGAATGAAACCGCGTGGACCGCTCTGTCAAAAATCAGCGCCGGACGCGAAATCAGCCGCACCGAAAACAAAACGATGGCCGGTTTGCTTAACCAGTTGTTTGTGAATTTTGCCGCGTTCCCTGACTTTACGCTGACGATTTTCGACGATCTGGTTACTTTTGAAAAAGACGTCAACGACCGCATTCCGTACTACTACCGGCTGCTGGAAGTCTACGCGGCTGCTAAGCGACCGGACCTCGGATTCAAAGCTCTGCTCAAACTGACTGAAATCCTTGAACAGCAGGATCGAACCAATGAAGCAGTTCAGGCCCTGGCAGTTGCTATCCAAAAGTACCCGGACGAAGGGCAGTACATTCCCAAAATGCTGGACAGGTTGGAACAGCTCGCGTCGGCGGCCACGGGAGTGGATCAAACCCTGGCGGAGTTCTACGCATCGTTTCTGCCAAAGATCCCACAAAAGCGAGGAAGTGCGCCCAGCAAATACTGCATGCAAATGTACGAACGAGCTGTTCCTGTTTTCGAACGTGCGGGGCAACCGCAGCTGGCACAACAGTATCAGGCAGGTGCAATACAAATGAAGGCCGGAATGCCACAATAGGCCGTCGCTGTGCCCCAAAATCTGTAGCCGAAGTCGTCAGAATATCATGATGCATCGTCTCATTGGGGAATTCGCACAAAGGCATGAACAAACAAAAGAACACCCGATCGCCATTCTCTTTGTGACTTCGTGTCTTCGCGCGAGACTCCTTTCCCTGAACGCAGCAATGCCGTTGGGCCAATCGCGCCAATGAACGAACGCACGCATGGGCAAGCATCGCGACTGGCAGCACTTCGCGTGTTCGGCGAACCACTCCTTCACGGCTTCGACGCTGCTCCGCCCTGCAGAAACTCCAGCAACAGTTCTTCACTGATGTCGTGAGTCGCACCGTGACCGACGTTGTTGACTTTGCAATGGATGACATCGCCGTCGAGGTAGCTGAAAATTTCGACTCGGCCATCGGTTTTCGTTGGGCGCGACAACTGATCGCCTTTGTAGCCCATGGCTTTTGCCCACAAAAACGTTGATTCTTCGGCATGCACAAAAGCCAGTTTGCCATCTTTTGCGGGAATTGCTTTGGACAGACCGCCTTCATACGGCACCAGTTTGTCGTCTGTGCCTGAAATATTGAGCAGACGTTTGCCGGTCATGGGAACAGCTGCTGTATGGTAGTTGTTGTCTTCGCCTTTCACTTTGAATTGTTTCCCGTCGTACTGCCAGGCGTTGAGCGGACTGACTCCACTGATGTAATTGCGGACGTTGGGCAGTTGGCTTTCGATCGCCAACTGGTTCACCAATGCCGCTCCGTTAGAAGATCCCATGATGGTGAATTCGTTTGGGCTGACGTTGTCGTATTCGGCGAGTTCTTCCACGATGGATTCGATGAACCGAACATCATCGGCCTTCGAACGTTCGGACACGATGTTCCAGCTTTCGCGATACCCCTGAGCAAAGACCATGATGTAACGCGACGCGATGCCTCGCCGATTTCGCAGCCAGCCACGCATGGCGTCCTTGGCATTCCCGCCATTGCCGTGCAGAAAGATGAACACAGGCAGCGTGGTTGCGTTGCCTGGAAGCGATTCCGGTACGTTCACAAAATAGGGGCGGCGGAATTTACGTTCCTGCGACCAGGTTTGAGTCACGAAGTATTCACCGGATTTCAGCTGTCCTGATTTGGCGGAAGTTGGCGGTGGCGGAGTCGTTTTGCTGAGGGAAGTGCCTCGCAGCTCTTCGAGTTCAGTTCTCAACTCTCCAATTTCAACTGCGAGGTCTTCGGCATCTTCCGGTTCAGCTTCGAGGGCTCGAACAATCATTCCTACCAGTTCTTCGTCAGATTCGATCTGAGACACCAGGCGATTCGCTTGCTGTTCAAGCTTGTTTCGCAGCGTTTGTGTTCCGTCATGCAGACTCAATATCCTGCCGCGAACAGTTCGCAGTTCACGAATGCTGGAAATCGTTATCTGTAGATAGCTGGCGTCTCTTCGCGTCTGTTCGAGCCCCGGTGTTTCGTTGAGTCGCTCGATCAGATGATGAATCTCATTCGCCTGTTCGTCGAATTCGTTGAGCTTGCGTGATTGCGAAAACAACCACGTCATGAGGTCGGTTTCTGTGTCGCAACGATCGCCACTGACTTCTGTTGTCCCATTGTCGGCTCCTGGAATCATTTTGCCGGAGACGCCGTGGTTGTCTCCATTCCACGTCGTCAACTTCATGCTGCCGTTCAGGTTTTTGATTTCACTGAAAACCCGCCGGTCTCTTTCGTAAGGACAGACTCGATCTTCGTCACCGTGAAACGCCCAAATGGGGATATTCGCAATCTTCGCTGGATCAATGAAGTCTTCCGTCGTCTTTTTACCGGCTCCGGCGGACGGTGCGGCGGCTGCGAAGTATTCGGGGGCCAGTTGAATGAAGATGTACGTTCCGTGGCCACCCATCGAATGGCCCATGATGTAGATTCGGTCACTGTCCACGGACGGCAGCGTCTTGATCAGCAACTTAATCGTTTTGAGATGATTCGCATTCCAAAGTTCATTCGCCTGAGGCGCCACGACGTAGCACGGGAAGTTCTTTCGCCGCTGCGTTTCTGCGAGCTGACGGTTCCAGTCTTTAAGCTGCTTACCATTGTTCGTGCCTCGTCCGCCAGAGCCGTGCAGCGACACAATCACGGGATATTGCCTGTTGGCCTTGAAGTCGAGCGGCTTCATAACTCGGACAGGCATGTTTTCGAACATCTGAGCTTCGTACAACGAATCCAAACGCTGCTGACCGTACGACGCCTGAATCGTCGTGATAAGCAGAAGGGCTGCATACAAAGGAAACCGATTCATTCGATGACGCTTTCTTTATCTCTTCAATACAATTCGCGATCCGATTCGACGACGTCTCTGCAATACGACTCAGAACATGCTCGGCAAGGAGACCGCCGAGAACGTCTGCCGGTTCTTTGACGATGTGAACATTCTTCCCGGCCCACCACGGCGTGTAAACCCCGGCACTGTTATCTCTGACAGACGGTGTCGTCGCAGAGAGTTGCGAAGCTGAAAATGGGTGGCCGGGGTTGGAGCGAGGCACGAGCGAAACCCCGGCGTTTCCTTCGCGGGCTCAGTCCAACCCCGGCCACCGATTTCAATTTCAACAATCTGCCACCAAAGCCAGTCCACTCCGCTCAAATCGCCGCAATGTTCTCCTCGCTTCGTATGCGGCTTCACACACTGACAGATCAGACACATCCTGTGGTCTGGCTGACGACTCGCGCTACTGTTAATAAACGTCCTGGTTTCATCTCTGATTATTTCGTGAAAGCCCGCTTCGTCGTCTCAATAACGCTCTGTCGAACGCGGCGGGCCGACTCACCGAATGTCTGTCAATCCAAACGACACTCGCAGTCGATGTGATTTTCGAATCGATTTCGTCGCCAGCTTTGGTTGATGGGACCGTACCTGGCCGATTCGCAAATTTTGGGGAAAACGTCCATGATTCCGTGACACATTGCGTCGTGGCGCGCAATCAGGGAATTGATGACGGCCTGGATGACAACTGAGAACTTAGTGAATGATCAACTGAACGAACCGGAAATCGTTCGTGGGCTGCAAAACGGCCAGGCGAATGCGTGGGCGGCGCTGTGCGATCAGTACAGCGTTCGGCTGTGGCGGTACGTCTCGCGCTTGGTTGGGCGGGATGATTCGGCGGTTGCGGATGTGTTTCAGGAAACCATGTTGGCGGTGGCAGAATCAGGTCAGGCTCTGCGGGATGACTCGCGGTTGTGGGCCTGGCTCTCTGCGATTGCTCATAATCAGGCGGCTCTGTTTTGGAGGCGTCGGTTTCGGGAAAACGATCGGGTTGAACATCACACGATCACCGGATTGATCGCCAATGACGATCCGACGGCGGCGATTGAATTGCATGAACAATCGCAGTTGGTGAGACGCTTGTTGGCGGACATGGCGGCCCAGGACGCGGCAGTTCTGATGGCCAAGTATATCGACGGGCTTAGCGTTCAGCAGATTGTCGAACTTCACGGCGGGACAACGGAATCAGTGCGCTCTCGCCTGGCTCGAGCAAGACGGGATTTTAAGGAACGGGTTTTAACGAACAGTTCAAAATGACTGACGAAAACGATTTCGAACAAAACGACGAACAGATGGAACGGTTGCTCAGGCCGCTCGACGAAGACGCTGCGCCCGTTGATCAGGATGTGATGCGGGCGGCGATACTCGCAGCGACAGCGAAGTATCAGGACACTCATTCCGGGATTGCTGCTGAAAACAAACCAACAACGGTGACCATCGTTGACACGACACCAAAGAAAGCGAAGCCAATGTTTGCATTCACCAAATCGATTACTGTGCTTGTCGCTTCCGCCGTCATGTTGGTTACGGCATTGATGCTACCCCCCGGACGGGCCGTCGGTGATCTCACGTTTGGCGATGTTCTGAATCAGGCATTAAACGCCAAAACGCTGCAACTGAAGTTCATGCGCGACGGGACGGAATCGGACGTTTGGATTCAGGCGGGCCGACGTGTTCGTTGGGAAGATTCCTCGCAACGATATGCGATTGCCGACGGGTCGCGGTTGTGGCGCATTGACGAAACGGACAATTCTGCCGTCCCCGAATCCAATCCGTGGCTCAGAACCGATGCCGCTGAAATTGACCTGGTCGCCATGCTGGGCGTTGCCCCATCGACTTCATCGTCATTTCGGTCAGCCAAATCAATTGGCCAGGTCGAACACGCCGGCGCGATGTGCAATATGTTTCGGTTTACAACATCCGTTGATGGCGAAGACTCTGTGATTTGCGCCTTTGCCGATGCAGAAACACACGAACTCTATTCCATCGGTGCGTGGCCGAATGTTGCCGCAGTAAATGCTCAGGCTCCGCTGGCCGAACTTCGGTTTGTCGCTCGGAATGTTCCGGTTGATGAAGACAAATTTGTGGTCGGTGGAGGACTATTGGAAGACGGTCGCATTGGAAAAGTCGTCGATGCGCAGGGGATCGTTTTACTGCGGCCCTTGACGTCGTCGCGTTGGACACCGGTGGCCGGTCCCATAACCGTAAAGGCAGGCGATTGGTTGCGAACGGAAGTGCGTGGAGCCAACGCCGCTTCCGTCAGGATGACATCGCAATTCAACGTCGTTTTGGGTCCGGGAAGCCTTTTGGAATTCACCGGAAGCCACGAACTGAAACTTCATCGTGGTGAAGTTCGAGTGACCGGCAGCGAAACAGCAAATGGGGAGCTCAAGCTTCGGGGGCCTCAAGGTCAGCCGGTATTGGTCTCAACGAACACAACCAAACACGTTCGAGTAAATCGCGATGAGACTTTTGCCGACGTTGCCAACAAGCCACTGTGGCTGAAGGGATTTGAAGGCACCACCAGTGACGAGTCCATCGGGTCACTGATCGCGAATATTGATGGCCGATCGGTGCCGCTGACGGTTGGTTTCCACAAGGTCAAAGTCGAAATCCGCGACCAGATCGCTCGGACAACGATCGAAGAATCGTTCGTCAATCATACGAATCGCCGCATGGAAGGAACATTCCATTTCCCATTGCCGCAGGACGCGTCCATCAGTGGATTCGGAATGTGGATTGGCGGCGAATTGATCGAAGCCGACGTTGTGGAGAAACAGCGAGCTCGCGAGATCTACGAGACCATTCTGCGTGAACGTCGAGATCCCGGGTTGTTGGAATGGTCGGGGGGTAACATTTTCAAAGCTCGAGTCTTTCCGATCGAACCGCATTCTGAAAAACGAATCAAAATCGTTTACACGCAAGTGCTACCCGTTCGAGCCAACCAGTACCGATACTCGTACGGCTTACGCAGCGAATTGTTGCAGAAGAATCCTCTGCGAGAATTGTCGTTGGAAGTCCTGGTGAATTCGGCCATTCCATTGAAATCCGTTCGTTGTCCAACGCACGTCGTGAGGACTCAGAGCACAGACAATTCCGCGAGGCTGGAATTCAATGCTCAGGAATATACGCCGACTCGTGACTTCGAAGTTGTTTGCGAGATCGATTCTCAACAATCGGATGTGGTCGTCATTCCTCACCGACGAGGCGAGGACGGATATTTCCTGGCTCAGGTGACGCCGCCATCCGCGGCGGGTAACTGGCAACGCGAGGTTTTGCCGGACGGACAACCTATGCGATTGCTGCTGGTTTGCGACACGTCAGGTTCGATGGATTCAAAGAACCGAGCACTACAGGACCAGTTTGTGACCTCGATCCTTTCAACACTGGGTCCGGACGATCGATTCAATATTGCGATGTGTGATGTCGATTGCGAATGGAAGTTTGCCGAGAACACAACGTCCAGTGATGAACACGTCGCAGCCATTCAAGACTGGTTGGCCAGTCGTCGATCACTGGGCTGGACTGACCTGGACCGTATGACAAAATCAGTGCTGAAGCAGTTGGCCGCACATGATGACGAAGGACTTAACACGCACGTGATCTACGTGGGTGATGGTATCGTGACGTCCGGTGATGCAGACCCTCAGGCGTTTATGAATCGTCTGCGAGCTATGACGAACGATTTAGAAGGCAGCACATTCCATGCGGTGTCTGTCGGCAGCAGTTTCGAATCGGGTGTTCTGAAAACGATTGCGGCTGTGGGCGGTGGAAGCGTGCGCCAGATCGATGGCGAACAAACGCCGCAACGCACGGCTCATGAATTACTGAATGAAATCGCTCAACCGGGACTTCGAAATCTCAAAGTGGAATTTCGCGGCTTGAAGGTGGCGGCTGTTTATCCGGAAACGCTGCCGAACCTTTCGGCGGGAACTCAGCAGATTATCATTG
>CAYZYB010000241.1:0-6946 GCA_964481505.1 uncultured Planctomycetaceae bacterium
GGGATTTTTCAATTAACTGCCGATTTGTTTTTCTCCTGGAAGAATGCCAGCTGCTGCGGGAATTGATCGACGTTGCCGGTTTGCTCGATAAACTGTTTGGATGACGAACTTAGATGACCAGATGCTGGTGTCCTGTTTGTTTTAATGTCACCCAACCGAATGATTGCCAATAATGTCGGATAAAGACGGAAAGCCCTCTGAACCTGAGGTACCGCCGCAGAAAGAACCGCAAAAAGAGGGTGCTCCACCCGACAATGGCTTTCTGGTTCTCGTCGGATTGTTGCTGTTGTTTGCCCTGGCGTTTTCCTTCGCCGGGCGCAGTGGTCGCAGCGGAGAAAAAATGTCGCTGATGGAATTCAAGCGACAGGTTCAAGCAAACATTCTCGATTCCCGCACAATTCACGATCTTACGATCGGTCCGTCAGAAATGTCGTGGCTGGACGCTTCTGAAGAGAGCGTCAGCGAAGGCGAATCCGTGAATCGGTTCTATGTGGGGCTTGCGGGAGTCCCCGATCAGTCGGTCGACGGCTTGATCACACTTCTTGAAGAACGCGACATCGACTACTCGGGCAGAGAAGCTCCGTCTGTGTGGGCAGAATCGTTGCCCATGATTTTGGTCACAGTTGTCATGCTGGCCATACTCTTTTTCATGATGCGAAGACTGATGGGGGGATCAGCGATGACTTTCGGGCGCAGTCGCGGCCGTCTGTACGCTCAGGAAGACATCGCCGTGACGTTCGACGACGTCGCGGGGATTGATGAAGCTGTCGAAGAGCTGAAAGAGGTCGTGGAGTTCCTGAAGACGCCGCAAAAGTATCAGGCTCTGGGGGGACGAATCCCGCGTGGCGTTCTGCTGGTCGGACCACCTGGCACCGGGAAGACAATGTTGGCGAAGGCGGTCGCAGGTGAAGCGGGCGTGCCGTTTTTTGGTTTGTCCGGATCAGACTTCGTCGAAATGTATGTCGGTGTCGGTGCCGCTCGCGTGCGAGACATGTTTCAGCAGGCCCTGCAACGATCGCCAGCGATTATTTTTATCGATGAGCTCGACGCACTCGGCAAAGTTCGAGGCAGCGGTGCTCCCGGTGGTCACGACGAACGTGAACAAACTCTAAACGCACTGCTTGTCGAAATGGATGGCTTCGGTACGGACAAAAGTGTGATTGTCATGGGTGCCACCAACCGTCCGGAAACGCTCGACCCTGCTCTAATGAGGCCAGGTCGTTTTGATCGCCACGTGCTTGTCGATCGACCGGACATCAAGGGACGCGCTGAAATTCTGAAAGTGCACGGGCAGAAGATCAAGATGTCGGATGATGTAGATCTATCGAGTGTTGCAAAGCAGACACCTGGATTTGTTGGAGCGGATTTGGCCAACCTTGTGAACGAAGCCGCATTGTTGTCCGCTCGTCGAGGTGACGAAGCAGTAACGATGGGAGCCTTCGAGGACGGTGTTGAACGTGTTATGGCGGGCATGGAAAAAACGTCACGAATCGTGATCGAAGAAGTCAAACGCCGCGTCGCATGTCACGAATCCGGGCATGCTTTAGTTGCTGCCAGTCTGCCCAACACCGATCCTGTTCACAAAATTTCCATCATTCCGCGCGGCATGGGAGCACTGGGCTATATGCTGCAGGTGCCGGAGGAAGAACGTGAACTGCTAACGCAGTCGGAACTCGAAAGCCGGATTGCTGTGCTGCTTGGTGGGATTTCTGCTGAGCAAATCGTGTACAACGAAACCTCCACGGGGGCTCAGAATGATCTGCAACGGGCTACTGATCTCGCTCGCAGAATGGTCACGGAATTCGGCATGAGTCCCCGGTTGGGACGGATGTTCTATAGCGAATCACAAACGTCTCCCTTTCTTGGTGCCGGCGGTGTCGTGAAGGAGTCGATTCACAGTGAAGAAACACTGCGAGAAATCGATTTGGAAGTGAAGCGTCTGGTCGACGAAGCGTACCGTGGCGCCTACGAGATTCTTGTGTCTCAGCGCGAAACTCTGGATCACTTGAGTCGTGATTTATTCGAAATAGAAACGATGTCCGCCGAACGGATGCAGGATATCATCGACGAGCATCGTGACGGCCCCAAAATTGTGCCGGGAACAACACCGGCCGTTAACAGCATCGGTTTCGCCGCCGGACCGAGCGAATCTGAATCATCAGAGAATCCGGCAGATCGCACCGTTGATGGCGCCGATGGTTCGGCATGATTTCTGGTGGCAGGCTGCTCAGTTATTTTCGGCGACCGGACTATGAGGCGGTACGTCTATCGGGAGGAGCGGTCCCTGCGGCAGGCCGTTGTAGCTTGCTGAGTATTTGCGAGCTTTGAAGATGGTTCCGCCGTCTTCCAGCGGTACGCCATTCGTGATTCGCAGAGCGTCGAGTTCTTCTTTTGGCAGGTCCGACAACGTTGGTTTCCCCGCCGTGCCGTCGCGCGATGGCGGACGGCTAAACCGAGGTGGGTTGCGATAGCTCCAGGTTGTTTTTCCATCTTTAGAGACTTCCTGCAGCATGTATTGAGTGCCCGAACAGATCAGTGTGTTGCCGTTGGGAAGTCGCTGTGCTCCGGAAATTCTTGGTGAAAAAAGTTCGTCGTCGCTGTCGAAAGTCCACGTTAAGTTTTCAGGCCCGAACGCTGCGTCGGCGTTGAGTTGATAGGTGCCATCTTTTTTGAGCGGCGGTTTGATTTCGTCGATCGTCGAAAAGTGTCGCGTGGGTCCGGTGAGGCCGTTGTTGAAGAGTAAGATGTTTCCGGCACCAGGCAGTCCCTGCGGAATCCACTGAGCATCATGTTGGCTAAACAGCTTGCGGTCGTCGTTTGTTCCGCGGCCCCAGGATTCCGGGTTGCCCCAGCGATACAAAAGGTCTCCGCCACGACCGCGTTTTCCGCCAGCGTGGCCTTTTGCTTCTTCGGAAGTGGTGCTGTGATCGATGATCCACACTTCGCTCAGGGATCGAGAGCCAACGAGAATCTGATCAAGGTCTGGGTTGTAGTCGATGGAATTCATGTGCACCCAGTCTGCTGCAGGCCTTAGCATGAAATTGATGTCGATCAGTTCCGGATGTTCTGCAGGAACCCCAAAGTTGTCTTTTGTCCTGTCAAAATCCTGAACAACATGATCCTTCAAACTCCATCGCCACACGACTTCCGCTTCTGTCAGCCCCTTTGGTTTTAGTTCGAAGATCGCTTCAAACCAGAGTACATCGCCAACCAGCCTCGCAGGATTTCTTCCGGCCTGTTCTGCGACTTCGCGCGTGTACGATTCCCAAACAATGCACAGGACATTTCCGTTCGGCAGTGGAGCCAAATCATGGTGGCTCATTCGGTAGGGGGAACTGGTGACGAAATCCCACGTCAGTTTGCCGTCCCAATCGTATTTCTGAATGCAGCCTCCGCTGCCAGCAGTTGCGGGGAACTGAAAAAAGTCATTGACCTTTCCGGCACGCAGCAGACTGCCGTCTTTCAGTAGATAGCTGGCTTGTCCCGGTTTTCGATCGGCCTGCCAGAAGTGAACCACCTTGCCATCGTTGTCGAGCAGGAATGATCTGTGGGCGCTCAATGGCGATACCAGCGTGTAGCCCGGGCAGACGGCATCGGTCTTGTTCAGCACGCCGAATTTCTTCGCAGTTTGTGCATGGGTGGCCGAGATGCAAAGGAGGGCAAATGCGAGGCAGGCAGTGAATCGCATGCAAACAATTCCGACGAGTGATTTAGAAATAACGATCGTGTTTGCTAAAGGACAAAACGACTCAGGTCTTCATCTTTTCGGATGCTGTCCAGTTTCGCAAGCACGTACGCCTTGTCGACAACGACCTTTTTCTTTCCGCAGTCCGGAGCTTCGAAGCTTACATCTTCCAGCAGCCGTTCCATAATCGTCTGCAACCGGCGCGCTCCGATGTTTTGTGTTGTCTGATTGACTTGAAAGGCGACATCCGCCAATTCCTGAATTCCGTCGTCTGTGTATTCGACTTCGATCCCATCCACCGCCAGTAATTCGACATATTGCCTCGTGATGGCGCCGGATGGTTCCGTCAAAATTCGGACGAAGTCTTCACGGGTCAGGTCCTGAAGTTCGACACGGATCGGAAAACGTCCCTGAAGTTCGGGCATCAGGTCCGATGGCCGCGAGCGGTGGAAAGCACCTGCGGCGATGAACATGATCTTTTCTGTCGACACAGAACCGTAGCGCGTTTGAACGGTTGTGCCTTCGACAATCGGCAGGAGATCTCGCTGCACGCCCTGTCGACTTACGTCGGCCGATTTTCCGCCTTCTCCGCTGCTGCAAACCTTATCGATTTCATCGATGAAGATAATCCCCGTTTCTTCGGTGAGTTGTACGGCCAGTTCGTTGATGGTGTCTTTGTCCAGCAGGCCCTCCACTTCCTGTTCCTGCAGAACTTTTCTCGCGTCAGCGACCGACAGCTTGCGCGATGACTGTTGTTTGGGCATCATCTTGTCGAGCATGCCCTGCAGATCCATATCCATCTGCTCCATGCCCATGTTGGTGAAGACCTGAACGGGCGAATTCTTTTGTTCCAAAGACAGTTCGACCATTCGCTCTTCAAGCT
Source organism: uncultured Planctomycetaceae bacterium (assembly GCA_964481505.1). Taxonomy (GTDB): domain Bacteria; phylum Planctomycetota; class Planctomycetia; order Planctomycetales; family Planctomycetaceae; genus Fuerstiella. The sequence goes on from CAYZYB010000241.1 coordinate 4,569, forward strand.
TGCCGTCACGCAGCATGTCGCGAAATTTTTCGATCGTTCGCAAATGCTTTGCTTGTTGATCGTCCGAAGTTTCTTCGTCGCCGTCTTCAGTGACGGTCGTTACTGAAGGTTCGAAGGGGACCAGTAATTCCAGCAGTTTGTCTTCGACCTGCTTTTCTGCCTGAGTTTCAACTTCCGTGCGTTTGTTTGTTTTTACGAGACCGATGGCTGCTTCGACCAGGTCGCGAACCATACTTTCGACATCGCGACCGTAGTAGCCGACTTCGGGGTACTTGCTGGCTTCCACTTGGATAAACGGCGACCCGGTTAAGTTGGCCAGGCGACGAGTGATTTCTGTCTTGCCGACGCCTGTGGGGCCGATCATCAGAATGTTTCGCGGTGTGACTTCCTTTCGCATTTCATCGGAAAGGTTTTGCCAGCGCCAGCGATTCCGCAGCGCAATCGCGACCGCTCGTTTGGCAGCGTCCTGACCGACGATGTGCTCGCTGAGTTTTTCGACGACCTGACGCGGCGTCATGGGAGGGAGTTGGTCTGACATGGGGATCCGGTATTCGTAGAAATCGAAAACTACGCCTTTGAGGGCAGTTGTTCGATGATGATGTTGTTGTTTGTGTAGATGTCAATTTCTGCAGCGACGCCCAGAGATTCGCGAACGATTTCTTCCGCGGAAAGCGTGGAGTGCTTCACCAGCGCTTTTGCCGCCGACGTGGCGTATGCGCCGCCCGAACCGATTCCCACAACGCCATCGGTCGGTTGCACAACGTCTCCCTGACCGGTTAGTAACAGTGTGAGTTCCGCGTCGGCGACGATCATCATGGCCTCCAGCTTTCGCAGGGCGCGGTCTGTTCGCCAGTCGCGAGCGAGCTCGGTTGCGGCACGAGCGATATTGCCGGGATAGTCTTTGGCTTTTTCTTCGAAGCGTTCCATTAACGCGAAGGCGTCGGCCGTTGATCCCGCAAAACCGACCAGCACTTTTCCGTCCAGCATGCGCCGAAGTTTTTTTGTGTCGGACTTCATGATGGTGTTGCCGTGAGTCACCTGGCCATCAGCACCCAAAACGATCGTGCCATTGTGGCGCACCGCAAGAACGGTTGTGGATCGCCAGCGACGTTTGTCTTTTCCAGAGCGAGGCATCTTTTCTCAGCAGAACAGAACAGTAGGGACCGAAAGTACAATGTGTCTGATCCTCTGTTCTACCATTCGGTCTCAGCAAGCTCAAACTGCCAACGCTTCCAAAAGTAAAAAGCTTCACTCTTCGATGCCGTGAAGCTGTCAGCGACACTAACACTCATTTCAGTTGGTCGCGGATTTGGATGCCAATGGCAGGATTGATCATCGCGGCAGTTGCAATTCCGACAGAAGCTGCCCCCGCATTCAGGTAATCATGGATGTGTTCGACCGAGGAAATGCCACCCACTCCGATGATGTCGAGTGCGAATGGCTGATGCTGTAACTGCTCGCAGAACATGCGAACCTGAGAAACGCTGGCCACTCGTATGGCATCGCCACAGATGCCTCGCGGCTGACCATTGAAGAATAGACTTCCATCCACGTCGGCAACTTTTGCTGCGATGGAGTTGGTCATTGCCAGACCGTTGATGTGTGGACCGACCTGTTGAATGAGTGCGGCAGCTTCGTCCGTCGTGGTGACGCGGCCAATCTTCAACACCAGCGGAATGTTCCCGATGCTTTCCCGAATTCGTTCTGCCACAACGCCAGCGGTTTGGGGTTGTTGATACAACTGTCCATCCGCTGTATCAACATTGGGGCACGAAAAATTAGCTTCGATTCCGTGAGCTCCACTGTCCACCGCCCACTTTGCGCATTGCGCAAAATCATCGGCCAGTTGTTCCAGCGACGCAGGTCCCGGTGGCTGAGATTCCTGCTGAGTTCCGACGACAGAGACCACCAGAAGTTTTCCGGATTCCAATCGGTCCCGCGCGCGAGTGACGTCTTTTCGCCATGTTGCGGGATCCTGCGAAGGCATTCCGAAAGACACGGCCCAGCTGTTGTTCATCTTTGTTGAAGCATAAACCAACGTTCCGCTTTCAGTGAGTTGCGCTCTGCTAACCGGGACCAGATTCGGCAGCGAATAGCAGTCGCGTTCTGTGGTGCGGACGGTTTTGTAGACCAGGATATCGAACCCGAATTTGGCGTAATGGAGCAGCCAGTCAGAATTCAGCAATGGGCCGGCAGAAATCCCCAAAGGTGAAGAGACCGGCAGGCCACACCACGACCATTCTCCGCGCGCTGGTGGCAGATTGTCGGCCCCCGAGTGGGCAGGTGCGTGTTGCAGGTTCCACTGCCAGGTCTTTTGGGGATCGTAGGTATTCACAGGATTCGGTGCCGGTGCGGCGGGCTGAAAGTGTAGAGTCGTT
>CAYZYB010000242.1:0-6946 GCA_964481505.1 uncultured Planctomycetaceae bacterium
GTTAGTGAGCAACGGCCCAGGTTCCCATACCTCCTGAATTCATCAGGCAGGGCGAACCAGAAATGGCGACGCAGGGAAAATAGAAGTGCGTTTCTATTGTCGGGGGGATGGCGTTTCCGGCGAGGCAACGTCTAAAACAATCCGAACCACTTCTTCCGGCACGTGTTCAGGCGTTCTCTGTCGATGACTTCGCCGATGTCGTGCTTGTCAAACTTGCTCAGAAGAGCGTCGAGTCCTTTACTGAGTTTGAAGTTCATTTCTTCGTTGTAGAGTGGGAACACATTGTAGAACCAGATTGGCGTGCCATCGGCAGATTCCATGCAGTGGAAATCTTCCGGTGCGTTCAGCGGTGGCATGATGAGCGCTCCGGCTAGTTTTGTGTTATCCGAATAGTGCTCCGCCGGGTCTCCGTTCGGAATGGTGTGTCCGGTGCCCAGCCATGTTTCGAATTCATGCGGCAGTCGCGCCAGCATCTTCAGGAGTCGCACTGGCCAATAGAAGTTCTCGTCTCGAAACGCCTTATCTGAGATCTTCCATTCGCGCGGTAGCTGGACAAGTAACTCAGCTCGCTCGTACTCACGAACGGGATCCGGAACCGTCATTGGCCGGTCGCTCATGCCGCTGGTCACCAGCGTGTGCCATGGTCGCTTCTTTGTTGGTTTGACCCAATGCACGTCGACATGCACCATGTCTGATACGAGTTCGTGGAAGACCTGCTTGATCGGTCCGAGGTGTTTTTCCACATGATCGGAGATCGCCTCAATGTTCTCGCTGTCTCCAACAGCAATTTCAAAATCGCGGTCCCGGTGTTCGTGGCGATAGATTGCCGTTCCGTCTTCGGCCGTCGGTTGTTCGTCATCAGGCGGTGGAATATGAATAAAAGCGCCGCATTCTTTGCACTTCACTCGTTTTCCCGCACGGCTGTCCGGCACTCGATAGCGTTTTCGGCATTCATGGCAGCGAATAATCATTGTCATTGGAGAACCCCTTTCCGAAATTGACAACGATTATGCTAACTTGATCGCACTGATGACAAAAGGCATCCCCCTGGGGGACGGTTTTTCCATCGCAACCGCCAGCTGACGCGACATCAGGCATGAAATCTGTTGGCATCTGAGGTATGAATGGAGATTACCGTGGCTGTCGTAGCTGGCCAACGGAGTTCCCATAGATTCCGGACACCATCGCTCCAGTTTGAGCGTTTTCAGAAGAGAAGCGGAGCCAATGCCAATTAAGGTTCGTTGCAACGAATGCAGCACCGTATTGACGGTTTCAGACAAAGCGGCCGGTCGCGCTGTGAAGTGCAAACAATGTGGCGGTCGAGTGCCCGTGCCTGCTGGTGGGGAAGACGCACCTCCTCGAAAGAAGAAGAAAAAAAAGAAGCGGCGGCCTGCTCCGGAACCATCTTTTGACGATCCTGCCTTCGACAGCCCCGGTGCTTCGGACGACATGTTCGGTTCACTGAACCTGGGCAACGCCGAAGGCGACGAAAAGCTGTGCCCAAATTGCGCTGTCGTTGTTGATGAAGACGAATTCGAGTGTCCTGAATGCGGTGCCAACATCGAAACAGGAGGAGTCAGCCAACAACAAAAGACACGACGAGCCCGAAAGGGGCCACCACCGGAAGAATTTTACGGCGGGTGCATGTCAGACGCATGGGCGTTTACGATGGCTCATAAGGGGTTTGTCGTCAGGACAGGAATCACGTGGGCGTTGTCAGGCACGATGGTGATGTGCGCTGCCTTTATTCTGAGTTGGTACGTCACTCACCGATCGGCCGAATTGATCGCCTCGGCGGAAGGGAACGTCACAATTACTGACAGCGAGGTTGTGATCGCTCCGGATAAAGAAACGGAAGCCAAATACGATGACGTGACTTATTCCAGTGAGTCTGTGCTTCTGGGTGCGGATGGCACTCGGCGACTGCCGAGCCCGATGATGCACTCTCTGATTTCTCCTCCTGGCTTATTCTGGATGTTTATCTTTCTGTGCTTCCTGCTCGGGATGGGAGGATGGGCGTGGACGCTTTCGGCGAAGGTTGTTGAAGTCACGCTGGCGAAGCAGAAAGAGATCAAACGGTTTACCGGCGATGTCATTGGAGACATGACGAAAGGGTTCACAACGATCTTCTGGCCGATCATTCTGTTGTATCCCGTCATCTGGATACCAGGAGCCATGGCGGCAGCCGGCGTCTCTCCGCAGGTTTGCGGCATCACGTTTGTCTGTATGTTTCTGTTTCCTTATGTCGTGTTCCTGCCACTCGCCACGGTCCATATGGCTCAACCCTACACCTATCGAGCCTGGTTGCTGAATTGGACGTCGAAGGATTTTGTGAACACAATCGGGCCTTCGATGTTCGTGTCCGCTCTCTTTTTCGTAACCGTGATGCTGGCACCACTCGGCATTGCGATTGGTGTGGCGGTTGGCTGGGAACACGTCGCAAATTTTTACACAAACTCGATAGAAATTCCGGCACTCAGTGCAGTGTTTGCCTACGGCGATGAAGAGAGTGCAGCGTCTACGTTCTATATGATCTTTGGTCGTTTCCCGCTGATGTTTATGATCGGCATGCTGGTTGGTTTTTTCTTCTTCACCATACTGGCCGTGCCTGCCATCTTTATGATGAGAATCTTCGGACGATTCGGGCTTTATTTTCGACCGGATATGTCACTGTGCGTTGAGCAGGTGCCATTGTCGGATGCTGGCTTTGGACCTCGTTTTCTGGCCATACAGGTTGATCTGATCATTTCATCTCTGCTTGTCTTTGTGTCTTTGAACGGATCAAATTTTGCTTCTGGTCTGTTCGGCAAGTTGTACAACAGCCCTGTTGTCGCCGAGATGGGCTTCTACGCATGTTTTGCCATTAGCGTGGCAGTGGTTCTGGGATTCTATTTTGCTCAGTGGGAATCGGGCTCCGGTCGAGCCACGCTCGGGAAATGGACGTTCGGGTTACTGGTACTTCGGGAGAACAACAAGCCAATGAACTTTAAGCTCGCAGTAAAGCGATTTGCGTTTTCGTTGTTGTCAATTCCGTCTGTGGGTGGCACATTTATTATGTGTGCCTTCCATCAGGATTTCCGAGCGTTTCATGATTTGGCGACGAAGACCAAAGTCGTCTGGCGCGGTGACGAAAACAATTAGGCAATAGGCGACACGCATCGACCGGCATTGCTCAGTTTTCTACCACCAGCGTTCGTAGGCGAAGACCTTCAGTTTCTGCCAGGCTTCGTTTCGACTGTTAGACGAAGCAAACTTCTGCCAGCGCGGTTCAGCTTCTTGAAGTGCTGACAAACTGTGACTGGTCGACTTCTGCCAGGCTGTCCAGCCGTTTGCTGCTTCGGCGGAGTGTGCGGTTTTTAGTTGAGCCAGTCGGCTGGTCATCATGGCCTGCATTCCGTTTCGCAGACGTTCGTCCGGCACTTCACACAGGGGCAGCAGAATGGGCAGCGCTTCGTTGTCGATCGGGTGCTCGGTGATTTGGACAATTGGGGCCGGATTGCCAGCGAGAATCTGTCGAACGTTGTACGAATGAACCAGGGAGTCCACGGGAAAAATGGCGAACACAAACGTGGCTGCGGCGACAACCCACAGCTGCCGTCTAATGAGCCACAGAAAATTCCTGCCTCGATGGATTTTGACAATCACCAGAACGAATCCACCGACAACAGAAGTGATGCCCAATATCCCGACGACACGCATTCGCGTCATACCGTTGAAGTCGATGTAGATCATCATGCGGTGATAGACAGCGATCGCCAGAACGAAATTCAGGCCAGACCAGATCCACGCGAGACCACGCAATCGATTCAGGCGAGGATCGTGCAGCGTGAGACCGCGGAATATCAATGACAGCATCAACGTTGCCAGCGCCAGAGCTACCGTTAGCCATGCGGCTCCCTGATGCGCGTACCCGGAATAGTAGAATCCTTCGGGATAAGTGCGGGACCATGACGTCTTGAATTCGAAGATCAGGTAAACGCTGAACATCGTGATCACTGTTAGCAGCGTGTTTCGGAAAGCGCCGTACATTGGAGTTTCTGCCGGTGCCCAGGCAGCTGCATCACTGTCGACTTCGCCACCGACAATGAGATCAACGACAGGACGCAGCATTCCTGCCGTAACCCACGCCACCAGGAACCAAAATGCGATTTCGAACGGCGAAAACTGTTCAAAGAAACGCCACACCCACCGAAAAAGGTCGCCCGTCCAGCCTGATATCCAGTTCAGAATGTCCGGATTGGCCATGATAAAGATTGTGCCGAACAACAGGGCGCTAATCGCTGGCAGGCCAGTGTCGATCCAGCGACCGGACTTTCCTTCTTCAACGGGCCTCAGCACTTTTTCTCGCAACTGTTTGTTGACTGCAGACAAAAATGCATAGCCGCCCGGAACTGATCCAGCCGCAAACATCAGTGTTTCAATGATGTACGGAGATTCTCGCCGCAATGCCAGTACCAGCGCGTGAATCAACCACAACCCGGAAATCACCAGCCAACTGCTACCGTTGCATGCCAGACGCCATGAAGTCAGCATAAGCATAATCGTAAGAATGATGGTGGTGACGCTGATGTTGCGTCGCGGAATACCGACAAACATCAGCACGATGGCTCCAATAACGAACGCCGCCGGGCCGGAAAAACCTTCTGCGTGATAGATGCAAACGTCCGCTAATAAAACCATTAACGCGATGATGAGAAGTGCGAATCGACCGCGAACCACTTCCGCGCCGGGCGGCTGATTCTCACGTGAGCCAGGTGGATTCGGTGGCGCGTCGTTGGCTTGAAACGGGACATGAGAATCGGTCATCTTCAGCCTCCTGTCGTTTGGAAGTTTAGACGCTTACATTTATGAGCGCGCAGCGGTCTCCGGTTGTCTAACTTTCAGGGAGACCGCGGCATGCAGAACTACAAGATTGTGCACAGCGCTCTGAAGGACGCCAAATTGTCTGGCGCCGCTGCTGCATCGATTGCGTCTGAAATGTTCGGTTGCGATCCGGGCGAACAACTGTGTTGTTGCTCCGGTGAAGAGAATTACGCAGCGCAGGACACAACCGTTGGAGCCGTTCTGGATGACGGGGAACTTATTCCAGGGAAGCGTCACCAAACTCGCTGGAAAATGATTCTTCCACGGGGCACTCCCTAAAATCGATAGCGGTCGCGTCTTCTAACGCGACGGTTTCACGCCATCAACGGCAGCACGCATGGAGGCTGCATAATTTCGAACAGACTCCGCCGCTGCTTCGGGCGAGTCGGCTTCGGCCATGAGCCGGACGATTGCAGATCCGACAATGACTCCATCTGCGACGTTTTCGAGCTGTGAGACCTGATCGGGGCCGCTAATGCCAAAGCCTACAGCGAGTGGGAGGTCGGTCGAAGTGCGGAGGCTTTGCAGTTGTTGGATAAGTTCTGACGGCAGCTCTTTGCGAACTCCGGTCGTTCCAGCGACAGAAACGCAGTAAACAAACCCTGAGGAAGCGTCAAGGATTTCCTGAGTACGTTGTTCTGTTGTAGTGGGAGCGATCAACTGTACAACATCGAGATTGTGTTGCTTTGCAATGTGCGACATGTCGCCGGCTTCGTCGGCCGGTAGGTCGGGAATGATCAGGCCACTGAAGCCAGCTTCGGCGGCACGCTGAGCGAATTTATTCGTGCCAAAGCGAAAGATGATTGCAAAGGACACCATTGCCAAAACGGGAGGCAGGTTTTCTTCCTTCAGTGAATCCATCATTTCAAAGATGCCCGTCACGGTGATTCCGGCATCCAACGCTCTGGTGTACGACGCCTGAATGACGGGTCCGTCGGCAATGGGGTCGCTGTAGGGAAATCCGAGTTCGATTAGATCCACGTTGGCATCACGCAGGCCCTTCAGCACGGCCGCGGTTGTTTCGGTAGACGGGTCTCCCGCCGTGATGAACGGCATGAAGGCCATGCGGCCGGAGGTTGAAGCGTCAGAGAAGACTTGTGAGATGCGTGACATAGGGGAAGAACGTGTCGGGCGAAACGAGACAAAACGAAACCATAAAGGCGGCAGACTAACGCCTGAAACGCATAGGTCCAACACGGAAGCTGTCGTTCCGGAAAAGAAGTAGCGTGATTCCCGAACGATGCTTGCTGAGTCGCCAATGGCGGGGCACAATAACGGTCTTCCTGCCTAAATTCGACTGCCCGTAGACAAGCCTATGCACTTCGCGTCATTAAATGTATCCACGTCTCTCCTCTCACTTTCGATCGTTCTTTTCGCTGGAGTAGCTTCCGCAGCTGAGGATGCAAAGGCGGATGATGCGGCGACAACGGAAACGCAGTCGACGGAATCCACCACTGTTGAAGGTCATTCGCTGCACGGTGAAGTCTTTAACGAAGGCCCACGCCAGGCGGCCTATCTGATGTCCGGCCTCGGAAAAGTTTCGTTTGACGTGACGTCGTCATCAGACGAAGCCGAGTCGTTCGTTCGTCAGGGAATCGCTCAATTGCACGGTTTCTGGTACTTCGAATCAGAACGCTCGTTTCGGCAGGCGGCCATGCTGGATCCTGAGTGTGCTATCGCATACTGGGGGATGGCCATGTCCAATCGGAAAAATTCCAAGCGCGCGACCGGGTTCATAAAGGAAGCTATGGATCGCAAAGACAAAGCATCGCGGCGAGAGCGGTTGTATATCGAAGCGTTCAGTGAGTACATGAAAGCCAAGTCAGGATCCAGCGAAGAAAAAAAGAAGCGAGCGGAAAAGTATGTGAGCCGTCTGGACGATCTTGTGATCGAGTTTCCCGACGACATCGAAGCTAGAGCATTTCTGGTCGAGTTCCTTTGGTCCGCTCGGCGCGAGGGGATCAAGCTATCCAGCTATTTGGTCGTCGACGCGATGATCGAGGACATTCTCGACAGGGAACCGCTGCACCCGGCGCATCATTACCGCATTCACCTGTGGGATACCAAAAAATCTGAGCTCGCC
>CAYZYB010000243.1:0-6945 GCA_964481505.1 uncultured Planctomycetaceae bacterium
CACCTGGCATCAGCTGGGTTTCACACGGACTCCTCCGAAGACAACATGTTTTGAAAAACTATTCGCCGTACTGCCCGCAGAGTCGCTCGAAAAGGTTTTGTCGCAATGGATCGAACAAGGTCTCACCTTGTCGGTCGACGAGGAACTGCAAGCCGTCGCTATCGATGGAAAAACCCTGTGTGGCACGCTGACGCCGTTCCAAAAAGCGATTCACCTGTTGGCTGCTCTGGATCAAAAGACGGGCTGTGTCCTGAGTCAGCAATCTGTTGATGGCAAAACGAACGAACACAAGGAAGCCCTGCGTTTACTGAAATCAATGGTGCTCAAAGGGCGTGTCATCACTGGCGACGCGATGTTCTGTCAGCGAGATCTGTGCGAACAGATTATCCAGAAGGAAGGACATTACTTCTTCGTGGTCAAGGAGAATCAGCCGACTCTCCTTCAGAACATGACTTCCGCCTTCGCCGACACGAAGGCTTTTTCCCCCTTGGATGCAGCAGCAATTTGAAGCCGAGCGAGAGACCGCACACACCCTGGAAAAAGGCCACGGTCGCATTGAGAGCCGTCGCCTGATCAGCACGACGGCGGTCAACGACTATTTGTTGTGGCCGGGCGTCGCTCAGGTTTGTCAGATCACGCGACGCATCACCCGCGAGACCAACACGACGACAGAAGTTTACTATGCGATCACCAGTGTGCCCCGATCTCAGGCGAATGCCGACCGGTTGCTTCAGTGGTGGCGAGGCCACTGGGGAATTGAAAACCGTTTGCACTGGGTTCGCGATGTCACGTTTGCTGAAGACGCCAGCCGAATTCGCACGAAATCAGCCCCACAGGTTTTCAGCGCTCTTCGCAATGCCTCGATCAGCTGCCTACGGTCCATGGGCGTCGATAACATCGCGGCCGCACTCCGAGAAAACGCCCTCAAAGTCCAATCCCTTCTCGCCAAACTCGGCATCTTGTAAAAAAGGGTGCCCCTGCAACCGCCGGGCGGTCACTCGACGAACCGTAATGGCTTCGCTACGATTCGACAAAGCAGCACCCCGTTTGAAATGGCGGGGTGCTGTTCTGTCGTTCGCCAGTTCAGTATCGTTGAAGGAGTTGCGGGATGTCTGCGTTTAAGCGAAGTGTGTTGGTGGGTTTCGGGATGGCAACCAGTCTGGGTATCGCCTGGGCGATACTGCCGAACGTCGTGCAGGACGTTGATCCGGCAAAGCTGCATCCACAACGATCGATCGGCTATTTCGCCTGGGATGGCGGCCTTGAACATGCGGAAGCATTTCAGAAAACCGCTCAGTACGACGCACTCGTGAAGAGCGGCTTATGGGGCTATAGCACCAAAGTGGTGAACGAAATGCTGCCTGCATTTATGGCTCAGGCACTGCCAGCTGCTTCCAACGAAGAGGTCGCGCAGCTCAGCAAGGCCAAAGATTATCTCCAGGCAATCTTCGACAATGGCATGTCCGTTTCCATCACTGATGGTCCGGAAGGGGGAGCTCCCAGCCCGACAATTACTATGGTGATGCATGGTTTGAGCGATGCAGAAAGTGAGATCCAGGATCTGCTTGGGACGTTGGGAGCCGGGGGTGACATCCAGCAGAAAACCGTGGCAGGACGAAGCGTTCAGTGGTTGTACATTCCCGATACGCCGGGGATCGAATTCGCCTGGTTCCAGGAAGCACAACACCTTGTGTTGTGTGTAGGCATAGCACCGGCAGAACAGGCGATCGCGGTTGTTGACGGCGAAACTCCAAACATCACCACCAGTCGGCAGTGGGCCACTTATCGCGAAGCAGATACAGATTTCGAAATCGCGTCTGTTGGCTGGTTGGATTTCGGAAGCCTCAGGGCGCGATTTGGCGAGATTCCCTTGCCCATCCCGGGAAAAGACGAGCCGGTTGCCATCAACCAATTCGTGGAAGCCCTGGGCTTGCAGAATCTCGGAACAACCGCCACTCAGTTCGGATATCGCGGCAAAGCGTCCATCGCCAGAACAATTGTGGAAGCTCCAGGTGAACGAACGGGACTACTGGCGTTGCTGGATCAGCCGGTTTTCGAACTCAAAGACCTGCCACCGATGCCAGCCGCGACCACAAACTTTGCGTCCGTCTCAATGGATCTTGCCGACGGATGGGACAACACGCTGAAGACGATTCGCCGAACGCTCGAACTATTGCCGCCGGAAGCCAGCCAGGAATTTGAAGAGCTGTTTGCCGATCTGCCGCGTCAAATTGGCTTCGATCTCCGCAACGACCTGTTAGCCCCGATTGGAAGCATCCATTGCGCCTTCGACGACCCGGCTGGTGGACCGTTTGGACTCGGCTTCGGTGCCGCTGTTTCGGTAAAAGATCCGGAACGATTGCAGAACACCATCGTGATGCTGTTGGGGCGTTTGCAGGAAGTACTTCAACGGGAACGTCTTCCTGTTCCGATCTCCGTCCAGCGTTCTGAATTTGCCGGACGAGAACTCATTACGGTTCCAGCGGGCATGTTTACTCCAACGATTGTTGTTGATAAGAATTGGCTGGCGTTCTCGCTTTATCCGCAATCGGTGAAAGCATTTCTAATGCGACAGGACGGAGACCTCGCCGCCTGGAAACCGAATGCAGAGCACGACGCCGCGATGGCGGAACTGCCAGGAAAGTTCTCAGCAATTTCTGTCGATGATCCACGCAAAGCACTGAATTCGCTTTACGGTTTCCTACCGATGCTCAATAGCGGACTTCACACAATGGCTGGCGCCGCTCCGGGCAACACCGTATCCGCCGCCGACCTGCCGCCGCAGGAACTTGTTACGGCATCGCTGTTTCCTAATGTGCGTGTCAGCGTGCCGGGTGAAGCTGGCTTTTCGTTCGAAGGTCGTCAGTCACTGCCCGTCCTTCCGATGCCTTCTGCCCAAAGCGGGGTGGCAGTGCCTGTGCTTGTTGCTTTGCTGTTGCCGGCCGTTCAACAGGCTCGAGAAGCGGCGCGTCGAACGCAGTCAAAAAACAATCTCAAGATGCTCGGCCTGGCAATGCACAACTATCACGATGTTTACGGTCATTTTCCACAGGGCACTGTCGCGGATACCAAGCTCAAGCCCGAGCAACGATTGAGCTTCCTGTACTCAGTACTTCCGTTCCTGGAGCAGGTGAATCTTCACCAACAGATTTCTGAAACCGCAAAACTTTCCTGGGACGGCGAAGAGAATTCGCAAACGACTCAGATCAAGATCCCCGGCTTTCATCATCCCTCCATGACTATAGGAATGCCTCACGCAACGCACTACGTTGGCATGGCTGGCATTGGTGAAGACGCCGCAAAATTGCCTGTCAATCATGAACGGGCGGGAGTGTTCGGATACGATCGCAAGACTCGTTTTCGCGATATCACCGACGGATCATCAAACACCATCATGATGACGGAGACTCTGGACAACGACATTCCCTGGGCCGCTGGCAGTCAAACTTTGAAGTCGCTGACCCAGGAACCATACATCAACGGTCTGGATGGAATCGGCGGGCCTTCGGTCGGTGGCTGCAACGTCTTGATGGCAGATGGTTCCGTCATGTTCATCTCTGAGAATATTGATGGCGAAACGATGAGACGACTGTCGGCGATGGCCGATGGAAAGGTTGTTAACGGCTTTTAGGGTCAGTCCGCGGTGGTCGGTCCGACAGGTGCAAGGCAATCGATCGCACGATCTTTGCCGATAACAAAAGACGCGTTGCCTGATTTGCGTCCGGCGAAGTAATCTACGCCTTCGCGGATGCCCCGTTTCACGATCAGACAAGATGTCGCCCATGACCACTGAAGTTGCCGTTTCTCCAGATTCCAACGAACCACCGATTGCTCCGAAATCGCCATCCATCGCTGGAGACCTCCGTATTGGTGGCTGCGGTTTTCTGATGGGAGCGGCAGACATCGTGCCTGGTGTTTCAGGCGGCACGATGGCTCTGATTCTGGGGATCTACGAACGGCTGGTGACTGCCATCAGTCACTGCAACAGCACATTCATCAAACTGCTGCTGAATCGCCAATGGAAGGCGGCCGCAGAACACATCGATCTGCGATTCGTCATCGCTCTGGGCTGTGGCATCGTCTGCGGCATCGGCGGTCTGGCGTCACTGATGAACTATCTGTTGACTCAGCATATGTCCCTGACATTTGCGGTCTTCACCGGAATGATCCTGGCTTCGAGTGTGCTTGTGGGAAAACGTGTCACAAAGTGGGACATGCAGCATATCGGCACCCTGCTTCTCGGGATCATCATCGCTTTGCGTTTGGTGACGCTGACTGCACTACAGAATCCGCCCGACTCGCTGTGGTACATGTTCTTCTGCGGCATGATTGGCATAACAGCCATGATCCTGCCCGGCATCAGCGGTGCGTTTATTTTGCTTCTTCTTAGCCGCTACCATTACATCACTGAAAGCATCAAAGGGATTCTGCATGGTGAAATCAGTTTCGGCGTAATTCTGTCACTCACAGTTTTTGCCTTCGGCTGCCTCACCGGGCTGTTAAGCTTCAGTCGGGTACTACGATGGCTGTTGAAACATCATCACAACAGCACAATGGCCATGCTGTGTGGATTCATGATCGGTTCACTGCACAGACTCTGGCCGTTCCAAAGAGAGATCGGCTTTGCGGAAAAGTTCAAGCTCAAAGTATTCGAACACTTCATGCCCGAAGGCTTCGACAGCAACGTCACCACAGCCCTGGTGCTCACTGCGATCGGCTTTGCAGTCGTTCTTGGACTGGACGCGATTGCGAACCGTGGCGAAAAAGACGAATCCACAGAAGCCATCAGCTAGCACGGCCGAAACGTTCCGCGTTAAATTCTGCACGTCCAGTTTTAACCCTGCCACGACCAGCATTTTCATAGTCGCAAAGCGCCGACCGCACATAGCTGCGAGAATAAACCCGCCCCGGCTCCCTAACGAAAGGATCGGCATTACGCGCCAAGTCGCAATGTCGCTGGTCTGGTGAACCGTCATTCGCCCTTTCGCCAGCCGTTGTCTTTCAGGAACTGCAGCGTCTTTTTCGGAGCTCCCGTGTGAAACATTCGCACACCAAGCTCCGCGAGCTGCTGCCATTGTTTTGGGTCGCCATAGCAATGCGTTTGTACAACCACACCGCTCCGGACGGCTTCTCGTATGGCATCCGCTTTGTCGGGAGACACCACTTCTCCTTTTGCGATGTCGACCTGAATCGTCCGCGGCTAAACCGCTCAATGACTGACTTCACCTGGGCGAGCGACTTTGTCTTGAACATCACTTCAACTCGTGGACATCCGTTCTCAAAACAGGATTTGATCTCCCAGGCGTCTCCGAATCCTGTTCGCAGAAATACCTGGTCTGCCATTTTTAACCGCGTGATCAGTTGAGCCAGCTCGGTAAAGTGATCGATTATCCCCGGCTTCAAATCCGGCTTGAACAAGATCTTTCCTCTCCCCGCCAACAACAACTCCTCCAACGTCGCCACGCGTTCTTCGGACAACGAACCATCTCGGTAACGTTTTCGTAACGCCTTGAGCTGCTTTAAAGTCAGGTTCTTCACGGGGCCGCTGCCGTTGGTCTCTCGGTCCAGAGTAGAATCGTGGACAATCACGAAGACACCATCTGCCGTTCGTTGAATGTCTGTTTCGAAGACGTCGAAGCCCTTCCTGATGGCCAGCTTCACGTTGGCGACGGAATTCTCCGGAGCGTTATCCACTTTATCGTTGGAATAGCCACCACGGTGCGCGGCGACCAGCACAACTCCCTCGCGCCCTAATGCCGGTGGTGCGATTTCGGACTGAACCGGCAGCGCCAAACCCAGTAAGCAGAAGAGTTGGCTGAGTGCGTCCATCGTTTTCTCCATGCAGCGTTGGCGGCGTTTACGATTCCCCATTCGCCTTGATACGAAATGCGTCCAGCGGCTCCGAACGTGAATTTACTGTTGCGACTGTTTGGTGAGAAAGCGACTTGCTGTGTCCAGATGCTCGCCGCTGAAGAACGCCTTGCCGCCGTGCTTGCCATTGTCAAGGATCACGAGTTCCGCCTGCAGTCCGTTGTCAGCGTAGAGCTTTGCGATGCGCTCACTTTGATCCAGCAATACGATTGCGTCTTTTTTGCCGTGAAATATCAGCAAAGGGGGATCGTCGGCAGAAACGTAAGTCACCGGACTGGCGAAGGCTTCCGTCTTCGGGTCCAACCGCTTTCCATCACTGCCACCCATCAGAGCCAGGCTGCCAGCTTTGTTGGTGTAAGCTCGTTCAGGTTGCGTCTTTCCGCGAAGAACGAAGTCTGACGGGCCATAGTAGTTGACGACGGCCTGAACGCTGGACGATTGTTCCAGGTTGCCGCCAACGATGCCTTCGAGTTCTTTGACTCCGCCGGACGTTCCCAGCAATAGCGCCAGGTGACCTCCCGCAGAACTGCCCGCCACACCGATCCATTTTGCGTTGTAACCATACTGGTCGGCGTTCGCTCGCAGCCACCGTATGGCGGCCTTGCAGTCGTGAATCTGAGCGGGAAAGATCGCGACTTTGGAAAACCGATAGCTGATGCTGGCAAGGGCAAAGCCGCGTTTGGTGAGTTCCTGAAGTTTTGGCATCGTGCGAGAGCCGCCGCGCCAGCCGCCGCCGTGAATCCAAACGATCAACGGACAGTCAGGCTTGCCAACCGGAACATGCAGGTCGAGCATCAACTCATGACCATCAACCGTGGCGTACACGATGTCCCTTTGGGTCTCGACAGAAGGAACTTCTTCCGCATGAGCCGCCGCGACGGAGAACAGCAGAACGAACATTGTGGCCGGATACTTGCTCATGAAACGAATCTCTCTAAGGTTTATTCGTAAAGCATAGCGAATGGCGCAGCCCTTGCCGATCGTTTACTGCACTTTCGGAACTGTTGGGTGTGGTAGCCGATTGTTGCATTTGAAATGGGTGGCCGGGGTTGGACTGAGCCCGCGAAGGAAACC
>CAYZYB010000244.1:0-6941 GCA_964481505.1 uncultured Planctomycetaceae bacterium
TGCGAGAACTGTTTCAACTCGACGATGATCGTGTTGTTTTCATTGCCGGAAGCACGCAGGCTCCGGAAGAACAGCTGGCCCTTGCGGCCTGGCAGCAACTACGGAGTGTGCATCCTGATCTCCAGCTGATCCTCGTTCCGCGACATCGCGAACGCTTCGAAGAAGTTGCGACTCTGGTGACCGGGCAAAATGTTCCGCTGGTCCGCCGTTCAGAGCTGCCCGCGCCGCGCCGTTGTGCGGAAGGCAGTGTGATACTGTTGGATACTATTGGTGAGTTAAGTGCCTGCTGGGGACTGGCAGACATTGCGTTCGTTGGTGGCAGTTTTGGCTCTCGCGGCGGGCAGAACATGCTGGAGCCCGCTGCTTTCGGGGCGGCTGTGATGTTTGGGCCGAATACCTGGAATTTCAAGGACATCGTGTCGCAGCTTGTGGAGACCGGGGGAGCGAAGCAATTGAAGTCCGAGGGCGAACTTGCGGAACACCTTGAAGCGGTACTCGTTGATTCTGAACTTCGTGCCCGATACGGCAAGCATGCTCAGTCTTTTGTGAACGGGCAGCAGGGGGCAATCGCTCAGACGGTTGCACTTTTGGTCGACGTCGTATCCCGAGAAGCTGCGCCGTCACGTCGGTCAGCGGCGTAAGCGGTGCTTCGTTTTCGGCGATGACGCCGGATGTTGGTCAAGTGGCATCAGTGTTTCTGGCTGCTTGAATTAAGAATC
Source organism: uncultured Planctomycetaceae bacterium (assembly GCA_964481505.1). Lineage (GTDB taxonomy): Bacteria > Planctomycetota > Planctomycetia > Planctomycetales > Planctomycetaceae > Fuerstiella. The sequence goes on from CAYZYB010000244.1 coordinate 720, forward strand.
TCTTGATCCACCCTCGGCTTTGCCCGCACGACCTGCAGAATCCGGATGGATGGGGCTCTTAGCTGAGCGGACCAGTCACTATCTTCGTTGTGTGTGCGCGGCACCGGAATCTAATCCCGCCGAATCACCGCTCCAGACTCATGCTCGAGTGATACGCTTCACTCAGATACCGGGCTCCCAACGTGCGCGTCCATCGACCTCCAGTTGATGAACGTAACTCAGAGAGATCGAATCAGACTTCATACAGGTGACCATACAAAAAAGCAGCTGCGGCTGTTTGCGATGGATTTACGCGCTTGTCCTTTCATTTCAGGTGACTCTACGAATGTTCGACTACGAACGATTTCGAAACGACGTACTCGCACTGGGGCTTATGGCTCTGGTTGTGTTCGTCGGATTGAGTTTTCTGAGTTACGATCCTGCAGATCCCCCCTCTGACCTTGTCTTTCCTGCTCGAAGAACGCCGATCAACATCTGCGGTTCGACTGGAGCGACCATCGCGTTCTACGGCAGACAGCTTCTTGGCGCTGGCGTGTGGATTGTGATGGCAGCCATGGTGGCGTGGGACGTGAGCCTGTTTTCGAAGGACAAACCGAAACGCAACTGGCTGACTCTGGCCGGCACTTTTCTTCTTATTGGATGCAGCTGCGCCGCGATTCAGCTTGGGCTACCACGGTTCTCTGCAGGTTCAACTTATGGAAGTGGTGGCGTCATTGGGGCGTGGGGCGGATTGTTTCTCACCAGCTCTTTCTCACAGATTGGCGTGATGATTCTGCTGATGTGTGGAATTATCTCAGGGTGGATGCTGTCACCGTTATGGGGTGTGACGTCTCCTGGAGTCCGGCTTGCATCCGTACCGTTTGCGATGTTGTCCGGAGTCGGTGCACTGGCCAGAACCTTCCGACCGGCTTCTGCCGGAAAGTCTTCGTCGAGTGGGAGCGAAGAAGAAGCGACTGAAGAAGATGATGACGACGACGACGGCGAAGATCGCTTGTCGACACTGACAATCAATACCCCACAGGACTATCAGAATCAGGACGAAGAAGAGGAGGAACCTGAAGAAGAGGAATGGGAAGAGGAGCACGAAGATGAAGACGGAGAAGAGGTTGAGCACGAGATTCGAATCAATCCTCCCGTGGCGCTACGTGCTGGCGCTGTGCAGGCGGATGTGAACCGAGAATACGATCTGCCGAGTCTCAACCTGCTGGAAGATGCGGAGGATTTCCCATACGAAGCTCTGGCCAGGAAAGCTCGAATTGCAGCGAACACTCTGGAAAAAACATTCTCGACATTCGGCCTCAATATTCGCGTATCGGAAGTAGATACCGGTCCGACAGTAACGCAATTTGAACTCGATCTGGAACCAGGCCTACGACTCAATAAGGTCATGGCGCTGGAAGACGACCTTGCGATTGCTCTGCGAGTTCCTTCTGTGCGTGTCGTTGCACCGATTCCGGGCAAAAACACCGTCGGAGTGGAAGTTCCCAACGCTGACCAGGTCACTGTGCGCTTGAAGGAGTTGATTCAGGCAACCGGATCGGATGCGGACAAATTTAAGCTTCCTATGTTCTTCGGCAAGGATGTGCGTGGGCAGTCTTTGGCTGTTGATCTGGCCAAGATGCCTCACCTGCTGATCGCAGGTCGTACGGGAACGGGAAAGAGCGTTTGTCTAAACACATTGATCATGTCGCTGCTGATGACGCGTACGCCGGACGACGTGAAGATGCTGATGATCGATCCGAAAATGGTCGAGCTGAGTCCGTACAAAAACCTTCCGCACTTAATGCATCCCGTGATCACCGACATGAAGAAGGCAGAAGCGGTTCTATCATGGGCAGTGGATAAAATGGAAGAGCGCTACAACCTGCTGTCTCAGGTGGGCGTTCGGCATCTGGACGGATACAACAAGCTCGGTCGAAAAGCCGTGCTGGAGAAAATGGGCATCAGCGAACTTCACGAAGAAGCACAAAGCGTCCCTCACAAAATGCCGTACATTGTGATCATCGCCGACGAAATGGCAGACATGATCATGACGATTGGTAAAGACGTCGAAATGTACATCGCTCGACTGGCTCAGAAGGCTCGAGCGGTCGGTATTCACCTGATTCTGGCGACACAAAAACCGACTGTTGACGTTGTTACCAGTCTGATCAAGTCCAACCTGCCCGCCCGCGTTTCGTTTCAGGTTTCCTGTAAGACCGACAGCCGCGTGGTTCTGGATGAAGGTGGAGCGGAACGCCTGCTGGGTTGCGGTGATATGTTGTATCTGGCTCCCGGAACCAGCAGCCTCACTCGAGCTCAGGGAACTTTCGTCAGCGATGACGAAATGAACGATGTGATTGATTTCTTTAGCGACATCGAACCTGAATACAGCGAAGAGCTTGAGCAAGCGGTTGCCCGTGGTGCGACAGGCAGTGGTGAGAAAGATGCGGAAGCGGGACCTCGCCCAACAGACGATCTGTACGACGATGCGTGCGACGTTGTTGTGCGTGAAGGCCGCGGCAGTTGCTCGTTGTTGCAGCGATGCCTGGGGATTGGCTATGGTCGAGCTTCTCGGATGATCGACTGGATGGCAGAAGATGGTATCGTCGGTGAACACAACGGCGCGAACGCTCGCGAAGTGCTTTATACTGTGGACGAATGGGAAGCAGAAAAGGCGGAAGCCGAGTAAATCATCGGCTACGAAAGCCGCCGGAATCGCCTACTTCTGGATGCGATACAGGTGTGTTTCACTGCGAAGCAGAATAGCGTTGTCAACGAACGCGAACGAAGCGAACGTTCGATTCTTGCCGTCTCCCAGAGTGTTCTTCGCCACCTCGGAATATTCAGTACCGGGCTTAACGAGCGTTGTTACGCCGGTTTCGTTCTGAAAGTAGATCAAGCCATTGGCAAAGGACGGGGATGCTGAGAAACCGCCCGAAAGCCGCTTCTGCCAATGCACTTCCCCGCTCAAAGCGTCCAGGCAGGTCGCGACGCCCGTGTCGTCGACCATGTAGATCTCTTGGCCGATCAGCAAAATGGACGAAGACTTTGGCACACCCTTTCGGACCTTCCACTTAACGTGTGATTCTGTGACGTCACCGCTGCCGGTCGGGTCGATTGCGAATAGTTGACCGTCTCCAAAGCCACTACAAACATACACAAGACCGTGACCAACAACAGGGCGCGGAACGACCGAATATCCCTCGCCGTAGGCAACCCGCCAAAGCTGTTCTCCTGACTTCGGGTCGTACGACCAAACACCACCACTGCCAGGGCAAATGGCCTGAGTTCGTCCGCCTGCTTCCAGGATGGTCGGTGTTGAGAAACTGAAGCCACGTGACGGCTCAAGTTCCCGCAGCCTCTTCCACGATTCTTTACCCGTTTCTTTATTCAGAGCAACAGCGAAACGTTCATCACTGCCGTCGCAACAGATCAGGAGATGGTCACCGTGTATGGCGGGTGAGCCGCCGTTACCGTGAACGGGGGAATACACCAATTCGTTGTTCCGCCAAAGGACGGAGCCCTCAGTATCCAGGCACGCCGTGCCACTTGTACCAAAGTGAACATACAGCCGATCGTTCTCCAGCACAGGCGTCGGGCTGGCGTGGCTGTTCTTATTATGGATCTTCGGCTGCTTTTCGTTAAACAGTTCGACGTCCCAAACGGTCTTGCCATCGGTTGCTTCAAGGCACACAGCCCGCATCGATGTGGTATTCACTTCTTCATCAACAACCGCGGTGGTGACGTAGATCCTGTTTTTTGCGACCACGGGAGAGGACCAGCCGATGCCAGGCACAGCGATTTTCCAGGCGATGTTTTCTGTTTCACTCCACGTCGTCGGAATTCCGGAGACGTCGGCATGCCCCTGTCCTCCTGGGCCCCGGAACTCAGTCCAGTCGGCGGCATGGACCTGCAGGATTGCAGTGCTGCAGAAAACCAGAAATGCGGCAGACAGATGGGGCCTGTGTTTCATGTTCGTGGTGCGCGGTAAGGGGAGTCGAGCTGGGTGAGTTCGGGGTCACGAGGACAAAATAGTCTATCACGGCCCCAATGAACTTCTACCGTAGTAGTTCCTGCAAACTGTTGCAGGGTAGAGTCGCAGAAAGTTTCGAAGTTGGAGAAGGTGTCCGGCGTTGGAGCGAGACACAAGCGAACCCCCGGGTTTCCTTCGCGAGCTCAGTCCAACCCCAGCCACCCATTTCAAATACAACAAACTGCTATCACAGCCCCTGTTTCAGGCAGGCTTACAGAGCGAAATTTGCCAACAGGCCACTGGGGTTGCCGTTTGAAGTGCAGTCAAACGGTTGGTTCTATTGTCATCTCGCTTTCCGATCGGGGCTACGAATGTTCTCCGCAGACTGCCGTGGTTATTCATTCTCCGGCGCATATTGTAAGAACGCTATTAGATCGCGTAGTTCGCGGAGGGTGAGTGTCTTTGCTATGTCCTTTGGCATGAAGGATACCGTCGATTCGATTATGGATTCAATTTGATCGCGATCGAACGAGCGGGTTTGACCGTTGGAGTCTCGCATTACTTCCTTCGTTGAGGAACGCAGGCGAATTCCAGTGAACGTCTTTCCACTCTTTAGCACGACGGTGCGTGGCAGATATTCTGGTGCCATCTGTCGGCTGGGCTCCAGAATCGACTGCAGCAGCCATGTTCGATCATTCGACTCGTGGACACGACTAAGGTCTGGCCCCACGACGTTTCCATGTCCATTGTGGCGGTGGCATCGAGCACACTGAGCCACACGACTGTGGTGGAAAATTCGTCTACCGATCCTGGGGTCTCCAACGCCGTCAACGGCATCGATGGCCTTTACCCACGCCTCGATGTTGCCCGCAGCGGGATGATGGTTTGCGATTGCATCCGGAGTGATCACGGCTTGAAAAAGGTCGCGTGAACTCGGATGTTCAGCCGCGAGTTTCTTCAATGCCTGAATTTGCTCTGCTGTCGTATTTGCATTTCGTAGACAACGAAGGGCTTCTTCGCGTACAGGTTTTTGATCGGCGTCTGCGAGTTGCAGCAACAGGTCAGTGTGTTGATTCGCAACGTCCGCCAGTCCGGTAATGGCTTCTGCTCGCAGGTTTGGACTGCGTGTTCGATCTGCAGCGATCGAAGCGAGTAGCTGTTGTGAAACTGGAGGGTTCCCGGCAAGTGTCCGGACGGCTTCCATGGAGAGCAATTCATCGTCAACCGACAGCAGTTGTTGGAGAATCTTTATGTTGAGGCCATTCGAAAAATTGCGTACTGGCAGATCGCCAATTTTTGGCGCCCTGCGAGATTGCCGGGGAAGCAAACGCAAAGCAAATGCTCGCACATTGGCCGCACTTTGGTCGTCCATGACTCGGGCGAGCAACAATTCCGGGTTTCGGATTCCGTCTTCTGGTTTTCCGTTCAATGTATTCCATGTCGCAACGGCGGCCTCAAACCTTGAGTAGTCAAGATCGCTGCGGTTCAGATAGGTTTCTACGTTCGGCAAAAAAGAAGTAAGGTTCGAATCGGCAATCCATCGGAGCGTTTCAAATTGCACTTCTGCGTTTTCATCCTGAAGCAAGGTTGGTACCCAGTCGCTCGGCGCAGCGTTCGCGATCTTGAGAGCCAGACTCGCCTGAATTCGATCGGCTGCAGGCCATTCTGCAACAACGCTCTGCGTCCAGTCGCCAGCCTCTTTTGACAATGCCAGCAAAGCGGCTCTTGCTAAGAATGGATCTTCGTCCTGAGACTCACGAAGCAGCGTCCTGGTTTCGTGTTTCAACGCCGGGTTTCTTAATTGTTCGACACGCCGGGCATTGTTTGTGGGCGGTTGAAGGGGGAGGTCACCAATCCAGTTGGCCGTTTCTAAATCAACTTCAAGTTTCCAAAGACGGCCATACCCATGAGCCTGATAGCGACCGTCTACCCAGTCACTGAGATACCAGATTCGTTTCTGCAAATCGTTCCTCGCCAGTTTGTCGGAACCTGCAATACAACTGGGCCGAAAATAACGCCCGCCCTGTACCAGTGCTGTTCGTTCTGCTTTAAAGCTGGCACCATTTTGTTGAAGACGATAGAAGTCGATACGATGATCGCTCCACGATGGCACAATCAGCCCGTTTCCGAGTGGCATAATTCCGCATGGAGCTTCTCCGACCGGGTGGATCATTGGCAGCGTTCCACGCAGTTCTCCGTTCCACCCAACGAAAGGGTGGTGAGCCCCCGGGCCATAGCTTCGCTGATAGCCATAGTCACCGCCTTGC
>CAYZYB010000245.1:0-6923 GCA_964481505.1 uncultured Planctomycetaceae bacterium
GTGTGCGGTCTGTCTCCGATACCACCTCATCAGCAAAGGTCAGCGGCTAACAAGTTGCTCCGGTGCACTGGACCAGAAAGCTATTCCTCGTAGATGAATCGAATCGTCAGTGGATAGGACCACAGTTGTCCTTCGTTGGCCTTGATGGCAGCAATCACAGGAAAGATCGTGCTCATGACCAGGACTGCGATTGCCATCGGGATTCCAATCAGGAAAAAGATGAGTATTGTGCTGACCAGCGCATAGATGAGGCTGCTGATCATCCAGTTCATCATTCGCGCTCCGTGGCGTCTGGCCAGGTCCGATTCGTCTTTGCTGATGACCCACATCACGACTGGCACGACGATTCCGATTCCGGCGGCGTAGATCAGTAGTTGCGACAAATGCATCAGCATACACCATGTGTTTTCACCCATCCCCTGAATCTTTCCGGGGGCATTGCTGGCGCCCGCTTTCACAGAGTCTCCGGCCAGGACATTTTCTTTTGCCTGCTGAAACTCCTCATCAGACAAAACGCCTGTACGCCGCAGTTCTTCCAGCCGTTCAATTTCGCTTGCAATATCCATAGATCGTCTCCGAAAGATGAGGGAACCATGGTACAACGAAACGATTCGTGATGGGGATCAAAAATGGTTTCAGAATCTCAATAGTTGCGACGATGTGGCGGATTCTGTTGCGAGTTGGATCAGTCGGCGGCAATGGTGAATGCAGTCGATTCGCTGGCTGCAACTGGGCACGTGAAACTGCGTTTCATCGCGATCAGATAACACGCAGGTACGAAGATCAACGCGAGGATTGTTGCACCGCCAACACCACCCGCGATCGTGACAGCCAGCGGCGGCCAGAAGCCGCCGCCCGCGATGATCAGTGGCAGGAAGCCAGCGATTGTTGTTAGCGAGGTGGCCACCACATGGCGAGTCGCGCGGATCACGACCTCTCGAAGCGCATCAGCATCGCCATTGCGTGCCGCTTCGTCTTCCTGAATTGCTGCCAGCACCACGATCGAATCGTTAATTGCGACACCAACCAGGCCCATCGTGCCAATGATTGCCATAAAGCCGAATGGCATGCCAAACAACCACAGAGCTCCGAGCCCAAGACCGACCGCCAGGAATGCGACAGCGCCAATCATCGCTGCCAGCCGGAAGGATCGGAACGACAGCACCAGTGCGGCCATCATCAGCACTGCCAGAACCCCGACGCTCGCCAGCAGGTTGCCAACGGCGTCGTCTCGCTGAGCGGCTTCGCCGCCGTACTGCAGTTCATAGCCAGGCGGAAGTTGGAGGTTTGCTTCTGCCAATCGACTCTGAAAATCTGCTAACACCGGCGCTGGCAATATTCCGGCTTCCAGAAATGCCTGGACCTCAGTCATGCGTCGACGGTCTTCACGGGTGATCGTGGTTTGTTCGGCATTGAGCGTGACTTTGCCAAGGGCGGTCAATGGGATGCCGGAATAATTCGAAGCAACGTTCGGTCCGTCGGGAATGATGTCCAGCATTTCGATCTGATCGACCGACTGTCGGCGGGATCGAGCCACACGGACGCGGACAGGAAGTTCTTCCGTTCCTTCCAAAATCATGCCACCAACAGATCCTTCCAGCGTGCCATACATTTGCTCGGCGACCGATTGATGCGTAAGGCCCGCGAGGCGAGTTTCTGCTTCATCAAGTTCGACCGTCAGACGCGGCTGAGGTTCCGCCATCTCTGCTCGGATGTGTGTGACTTCCGGGATTTCTGCAAGGATCGCATTGATCGAATGCGAAATCTCTTTCAACCTGTTCAAATCAGGCCCGAAGACCTGCACTTCGATCGGCGCTTCAAACGGAGGGCCCTGCTCCAGCTGCCGGACAATGACCTTAGCTCCTGGAAACTCTGCGTCCAGTTTCGTTTGCATTGTGTTGATGCGCTGCACAAGGTTTTCAGCTGACGTCAGTTTGACCAGTGCTTGAGCGTATCGGCTAATCCCTCGGCGCGAAGCGATCTGGTTGTAGTAAAATGGCGGTGCGCTGCGGCCGAGCCACCACGATACTTCGCTGACTCCGGTATCTTCCAGGAGCGATTCACGGATACGACCTGTCTGCACAAGCGATTCTTGCAGTGAAGCTTGCGATGAAAGTTCAACTTCGATGGCGATTTGATCACGATCTGCCGCTGGAAAGAACTGTTCCGGCAGCAGCCGCGACTGAAGAAAACCGACCACTGGAAACGCGATTCCGATCAGCACTCCCAGCCACGGGCGTGCTGTTATGCAGTCGAGCAACCCGCGGTACCAGGTTGTGAGTCGCAGGTTGCCCCAGCCGTTGTCGTACCATCGTGTCTGTGTTGATGGCGCCGCTTCCGGTGTTGCCTGCCCAAGCAGTCCTGTCAACGCCGGGACAACGGTAAGTGCCAACAACAGTGAACTGAAAATCGCCACCATTACGTTTAACGCAATCGCGCCGACGAATTCCCCCGCCGGTCCCGGCATTACAGCGATCGGTGCGAACGCCAGAGCTGTTGTAAACGTCGACCCGAACAAAGGCACACTCAGGTGCCGTACAGTCTTGCCAACGGCTTCCATCGCCGACGAACCAGCGCGCAGTTTCTGGCCGACTTCGTCGACCACCACGATCGCGTTATCGATTAGCAGGCCCAACGCGATAATGAGCCCCGTGATCGACATTTGATGGATGGGGATTCCCATAAAACGCATTCCCGCAAACACCATAAAGGCCGACAGCGGCAAAGCCACGCCGACCACCACGGCGCTGCGCCAGCCCATCATGAACAGAATCACCAGCATCACCGACGCCGCGCCGATCAGCAGGTTGTTCCTCAATTGCGTCAGTCGATCGGTGACGTACCCATCCTGGTTGAAGGCTTCTACCATGCGGACACCGCGCGGCAGGTTGGCTTCGAATTCATCTGTGACCTTTTGCGACTCTACATTCCACCAGTCGATTCGCTGGTTTGGTCGAATCAGGCATGCCAGCACGATCGCCGGCCTGCCTTCGACGGTGACCAGTTCTGTTGGTGGTTCGACAACGCTGCGGCGCACGTCGGCAATGTCGTTGATCGTAACAACCTTGCCATCAGAAGATGTTTGCACGGGAATCGTTGCCACTCGATCAACAGAATCGAGTTCCCCGGAAACTTCGATCAACAGGTCGCTGCTGGTACCCCGCAACAGACCGGCGGAGAAGCGTGAGTCGCTGGAACGGATGAGTCTGCTGAGAGCAGTTGCCGAAAGTCCCAGCGACGCCAATTGATCCGGCGCAACTTCCACAACAATTTCCTCGTCCGGGTCTCCAAAAATGTCAACGTCTTTGGTGCCGGAAACGGCAAGCAGCTGTTCTCGGAGATCTTCAGCCAACCGGCGAACGATGGCCTGGCCCTGTTCCGGAAGCTCGGCCGTCAAAGAACTTGACGCAGCGCCAATGGCAGCCGGAGGATCCCAAATCAGTGCGATTAGACGCGTGTAAGCCGTGACTTCGATGCGTTCGAACTTCGGTTTTGACGCGTTTTCAGGCAGAGCGGCTTCTGCATCTGCCACTCGATCACGAATTCGAGACCACACTGTTGGCGCTTCGTCAGCGTACACTTCGTCTCGCAATTCCACCGTGATTGTCGAGAAACCTGACCGCGAACTGCTGCGCAATTCCTTGATTTCTGCGATCTCCCGCAATTCATCTTCAATTGGCTCGGTAACCAACGACTCTACTTGCTCAGCATCAGCACCGGGAAGGCTGGTCAGAATGAATGCCGCCCGTTCCGTTAACAACGGATCTTCCATTCGCGGAAGGATTACATAGCTGGACAGACCGGCAACGACAATCAGGCCGATGGTCAGCAAAGTGAGTCTGGGATTGCGGAGGAACAGTGTGGACACGGATGGTGTTTCTTAAGTCAGGCCCTGCGTGACGGTTTCTATAGAGGTTGCCGCTGGTTCAGTGCCGCGTTTCCTGTTGAACGTTATGTGCCCGTCGCAAGTGCGTGATGCTACTGTGCACTGATTTCCTGACCAGGAACAACCTTATGGACGCCCTCCGAAACGATTCGTTCGCCCTCGTAAATTGCCCCTCGCACGATGGCGAAGTCTCCATCCGTGTGCAGCACTTCCACTGCGCGCGTCACAATGACGGTTTTCGTCGACTGCTTCTCCGTTGATTCGATTGCGTACACGGACCACAATCCTCGTGATCCCGAAGCCAGCGCCGTAAGTGGTACACGAAATCCTTCGACTGGCTGTGTTTGATCAAATGCCAGACGAATGAGAGCTCCATCAGCCAGATTTGTGTGTTCCGCATCGTCGATATCGATGACGACGGTTTGAGTTCTCGTTGCCGGATCGACTTGAGCAACAACGCTGCGAATCTTACCGGTAACATCGATGTCACCAGACTTTAGAACCACATAGTCCTTCCGATTTAGATGGCTGATCAAAGACGATGGCACGCCAATTCTGGCTTCCAGTTTGCCGGTTTCCAGCAGCTCGAGAACCGGCTGTTGTGCTGTCAGCATGTCTCCTTCATCGACGAAACGTTTCACTACAGTTCCGGAGAATGGCGCAGACAGTTGGCTGTCGTCTACGTCGATTTGCAGTTGATCAGCCTTTGCATGAAGGCCCGCAACGACTGCTTCCTGAGCGGCAATTTGTTCGGTACGTGTGCCAGCCAGCAATTCGTCAAGTTGTCTAACGACGGCCTCTCGACGTGCGACGGCAGCTTTCCATGCGAGCCGGCCTTCATCTAACGTTTGTGCACTTGTCGCTCGACGATCGAAAAGGCCTTTTGTGCGGTCAAAGGTAGCTTTTTTCAACTCCACGTCAGCAGTCAGGGCCGCCAGGTCCGCTCGCGTAGATGCGATCGTCTCTGGTCGCGGTCCCCTCTTAAGTTCTGCAAGAATGGCGGTTTGCTGCTTTGTTTGCGCCTGTAGCTCAGCGTTTCTGGCGTTCAATTGTCTCTGGTCGATTTTTGCGACCACCTGTCCACTGGTGACGGACTGGCCTTCGTCAAACATTACCTCAGTCAGACGGGCCGAACGTTCGAATGCCAGTCGGCTTCTACGGCCGGCGACGACTGTTCCCGTGAACTGCCGCACACGATTGAATGACGACACAGCTTCGAGCTGCATCGTTTTCACGGGCAATGCAATACGATTGGGTGTCGGCGATTCATTAGGAGTTTTAGCGTCACTACTCAGCAACCACGAACCGGTTGCACCGAGCACAGTGAGTATCAGAAAACCCGCGGCGATTGTTTTCATTGGAACTGACCTACCAGGTCTGATTCAGTTTCGTGTATTCGTCAGGAAACACGGTCTTAAGGATTCGCTCCGTTGCCTGAGGGTAATCCAGATCCTTCGACAGTGGCGTCCATTCGAAACCGTCAACCATGCCATGGATGTTTTTGCGAATGGAGTGAAAAGGGTCTACGATTCCGAGTTCCTTAACTGCTTCGCTTGTTGCGATCAGCGAATAGGCGCCTTCCGTCATTGACCACAATCCGAACACGAATGACTCGGGAGTCATTCCTTCCGGCAGTGTGATGTGATTCTGAGCGATCCCGTCACGAACAACTCCAGCTACGATTCCGACGCATTGCATCTGGCAGGTCTTGACGAGCGAACGGCGTTCTTCCGTCGTCTTGTCCCAAATCGAATCGGACTTAACGATCTGTTCGACGCGAAAATGGTCCGGGTACAACCTCACAAACAATTCCGCTGCCGCGCCAATCGCCGCCATACGAATTCGGGGCAGGCCCTGGTAGGCCGCCGCCCGCTGAAACATTTCGCGCCGGCACCTCATGGTTTCTACAAGTAGAGCGAGAATGATCTCTTCTTTGCAGCTGAAATGGTTGTAGATGGTTCCACGTGAGACACCGAGTGCTGTTGCCAGAGTGTCCAGCCCCAGGCCGTGGTAACCACCACTCACAACCATCTCTCGGGCTAATTCCAGAATCTTCCGCTCGCGATTCTGGATTTCCTGTTTTTTGGGGGACAGTGTTGCCATGCCTTCTGTTTTATTGACAGTGTGTCATTTTTCAACTGTTTTTTTGACAGGATGTCATTTTTGTGGTGATGACTGCCGAAGACTTACTGTTGAAATCCGAACGCAGACAATTTGGGGCGAGATTTCGCTGTGCTTAGTGATGGTCGCTGTCCAAACAGACATTCCGCTGATAAAACCCGCCATCCTGGTTTAGGAAGAGTGCGAAAGCTGCGAAGTTCGAATTGAACCCCTGGAAAAACTGACCCGATGGCTGCTGCAAAGAAGCAAAAGAAGACCAAAAAGACGATGGCGTCGACCGCCGACAAGTTCGACTGCTATCTGCAGTCCGTGCAGTCGGCCGAACATGAGATTGATGTCTTTGATCTGGTGTTTAAAGAGGCCTACGGACGCAAACCAGATTCGCTGCGCGAGGATTTCTGCGGCACGTTTTCTGTCTGTTGCGAGTGGGTGAAGTCGGGAAAAGATCGCACGGCGTGGGGGATCGATCTTTGTCCGGAAACACTGCAATGGGGCCGCGACAATATTCTGACTCAACTAAAGTCCGGGCAGATCGAACGCGTGAAGGTTCTTGAACAGGATGTGCGCGATGGGAATACGCCGCAGGTGGATGTTCTTGCCGCTCAGAACTTCTCGTTTTGGATCTTTAAAACTCGGGCAGAGGTCATCGACTACTTCAAAAAGGCGTACGCGAATCTGAAAGAAGAAGGTGTCATGTTGATGGACATGATGGGCGGCCCTGCCTGCTATGACACCAGCATTACTGACAAGCGAACGATTGTGAAAGGCAAGAAGGGGTTTAAGTATCACTGGCAGCAAGCCTACTTTAATCCCGTGACGGCTGACGCCAGCTTTTATATTCACTTCAAGTTCGGCGACGGCAGCAAAATGAAGCGGGCATTCGAATATCACTGGCGATTCTGGACGGTGCCGGAAG
>CAYZYB010000246.1:0-6913 GCA_964481505.1 uncultured Planctomycetaceae bacterium
CACCTGCAGCGTTCGCGCGTAGACGTCCGAAATCTGGATCGTCTGCCGTAGTGCATATAGCAATTGCAGGGCTTGATTCAGCTTCACGGTCGAATTGTTAACCACCGGCCATCCGCCACCACCGTCCGCCAATTGCACGCGGCCGATGATCTGCTTTTGGTTAACCGCGTCTGTGCCGAAATCGTTGTTTGAAATCTGGTCTCCAGCCCTAACCGGAACTTTGCGCAAAGAATCTTCATCAGTCCCCGTCGCTACCTGCGATATACTCACAACGGCTGGCTTGGCGCCCCAGCTTCCGGATGCTTCGTCCAGCGAATCTTCGCTTAGGAATCGAAATGGCAAGGTGGAAATTTCGATTTGGTCGCCGTTGTTCAGCAGCGTTCGCGAACGAATGGGCTCACCGTTGACACTGGTGCCGTTTCGGCTGTTCAGGTCTTCAATAAAGAAGCGATTGTTTTCGCAAAAGATCTTCACGTGATAACGGCTGACGGCCGGAGAATCCAGCACAACATCACATTCGTCGTGACGTCCAATCGTGGCAACACTTCCCGAAAATTTGTGTAGTGGGAGTGGCGGCGTGCCAAAAATTTGCTGAAGTGCAGCCATGTGCGAGCAGAATACCCTGAAAATGTTCGTATGAAGCTTTCCTGCGCTCCTTATTGTATTCGTCAACGGCATCTCGTACACCAAAGCCCCACCATTTCCTTTCGAGTTCACCTGATGCCGCCAAAGAAAACTCAGTTCGCAGCTTCCTGGAAGATTCGCTATCGTCCCCCACATGCAGGTCGCCACTTTTCCAGATGTTCGATTTCAGGGGCAACTCCGGCCTTCACAGGCTGAAGTTGCGGAGATTGCGCGTCGGAAACTGGAAGCCGGAAAACGTCGACTCCATATCGTTGCGCCGCCCGGTGCCGGAAAAACCGTCCTCGGACTTTACCTGTGGGCCGAATGTGTGCGATGCCCCGCTTTGGTGCTGTCTCCAAACTCAGCCATTCAGGCTCAGTGGGCCGCACGAGCTGACCTGTTCGCTGTGAATGGACGGCCGATTGCAGGGCCGGAATATGTAAGCACAAATCCTGCTGCACCGGCGCTGTTGAATTCGCTGACCTATCAAAGCGTCACCCTTCCGGCGCGAGCCAGCGGTGATGTTGACTTAATGGCGACCTCAAGGTGGGTCGATCGACTGATCGAACAGGAACACGCCGACACTCCGGAAGCTGCCAATCAATGGATCAACGATCTCAAGCACCGCAGTCCTGCCTACTTTGAGAAACGGCTTTCCAGCTGGCGAAAACAAACGCGCGACGAAATGACATTGCAGGGTGACGCACTCAACATGCTTCACAAGTCTGCCATGAACACTCTGCAACGCCTCAAGGACGCTGGTGTGGGACTGGTCATTCTCGACGAATGCCATCATCTCATGGGACACTGGGGGCGAGTTCTGGCGTCCGCGAACGATCTGCTTGACGGGCCCGTTGTGATTGGACTCACGGCTACGCCGCCCGATCGCGACGGACAGAAACCAAAGGACATTCAACGCTACGACGACTACTTTGGACCGATCGACTACGAAGTGCCCGTGCCGGCGGTTGTCCGCGATGGCTTTCTGGCTCCGTATCAGGACCTTGTGTGGTTTGTGCGTCCGACGCCATCCGAAATGAAGTTCGTCTCCGATGTTGATCACAACTTTCGAGAATTGATCAACGAGTTCTGTCAGCCTCGCCCCAATGCCGACGAAGATGCAGTCCCTCCGCTAACAGAATGGGTCTTCAATGTCCTGGAGGGACTACAACTTCCTGTTGCAACCTGTCGCAGCTGGTCAGAGTTTGAGCGTCGTGATCCGGATTTCGCGGAAGCCGCCCGAGTGTTTCTGAACGCGACCGGACAGGAATTGCCCCAACATGCGCCCGCCGTCAACGGAATCTTCGAACGTCTGTTTCTCCGCAACAATCAAACCGTCGCCGACCTGCCTGCTGATCTGCTGAGAACAGTCCTGGACCGCTACATTCGGCATGGCTTGCGGCGCAGCAAACACACCGAAGATCAGCGTTTGTGCGAAGCCGCGATCGATCGCCTGCGACTACTCGGCATTCAGGTCAGCGAAACCGGTTCGCGTGCCTGCGCATCTCCGGTGACTCGAATTCTTGGGTACACAAACAGCAAGGTCCAGGCGGTGGTGCCGATCCTCGAATCAGAAATGGATCAACTGGAAGACAATCTTCGCGCCGTTGTTATCA
This sequence comes from uncultured Planctomycetaceae bacterium, assembly GCA_964481505.1. Classification (GTDB taxonomy): domain Bacteria; phylum Planctomycetota; class Planctomycetia; order Planctomycetales; family Planctomycetaceae; genus Fuerstiella. The sequence continues at coordinate 2,241 of CAYZYB010000246.1, forward strand.
CCGATTACGAGAAGACTTCCGCTGTTAAGGCAGATGTTTCTCATGTGCTGAATGAAGAAGCCGGCGGCGCTGTATCTGCCTTTCGCGAACTAGTAAATCACCCCGCCACTAACACGCTCGATCCAATCCTGTTGACTGGATCAACCATCCTGATCGACCACGACCTGGCACCTCTGTTTGAAGCGGCCGCTCAACATTGGCTGCTGCAAAACGATTGCAACGTGCAGCTGGAATTTCAGGACGAAGAGACCTTCCACGTCGTTCACGGAAGTGGCGCGGATTGGTGTCCGCGAGTTTATATTCAGATGGTCACGCAATTGTTCCAGGATGGTGTCACGCGGTGTCTGGTTGGAACCCGCGGTCTTCTGGGCGAGGGCTGGGACGCCAATCGAATCAACGTGCTGATTGACCTGACAACGGTGGCGACTTCCATGACGGTCAACCAGCTGCGAGGCCGGTCGATCCGACTGGATCCGAAACAACCCAACAAAGTAGCCAACAACTGGGACATTGTGTGCGTCGCGCCGGATTTCGCACGCGGCATGGATGACTACGATCGATTCTGCAAAAAACACCGCACGATTTACGGTGTCACTGACGACGGAGCAATCGAAAAGGGAGTGGGGCATGTGCATGCGGCGTTGGCCGAAGTCAATGCCGACCACCTTGCCAGGTCGATCCCCGCGATCAACGAAGAAATGCTTCGTCGGTCAACCCAACGCGAAGAATCTCGGCAGTTATGGAAAATTGGCACTCCATTCAAAGCATCGGCAGTGACAGTCACAGAAGTCTTTATGCCGCCGGAAGGACTTGGAGATGATTTCAGGCCGCTGCTTGCGAATCGCTCGCAACCGTGGAACGCTCGATCGTTGGCAGAAGCACAGTGCAGCGTCCTGTTGAGATCGCTGCGCGATACCGATCAGTTGAAGACGAACCCGAAAGTTCGCGTCACCGAACGACGAGGCGGCTTTTTGCGTATTCATCTTGAAGACTGCGACGAAGAAGACAACGTTGCATTTGTCAAATGTCTGACGGAACTGACATCCCCGTTCCAACGCCCGCGCTATGTCGTGCCGTTTTCTGCCAACACAGTGTCACGACAGGCGTTGACCGGTTGGCTGCCAGGTGCTGTCGGAAAGTTTTTCGAATCCGTCGAGCCGCAAATACAGCATTACCACGCCGTCCCGTCGCTGTTATCGAAAAACAAATCGCTTGTCGAAGTTTTCGAAGGTCACTGGAACGAATGCGTCAGTGACGGCGAAGCGATCTATACCCAGAAAGGCGACGGCCGGAAGCTCGCGGAACAAATTCGCCGAGACGACCTCATGCCAGACGTTCAAGCTCAACAGCGTGAATGCTTTCAATAGATTCGAAGGAATCTCCCGCAAACAGCGGCGTTCGCAGATGCAGAACAAGTGATCCCTCCGCGCGACACTAACCACACGTTCGGAGGGCGAGTCAGGCTGTGGCGAGCCCTGGGACGCTGGTGCTGTTGCTTGACCCAAAGGTTTCCAGGGGCTGCCCCATTTGCTGGGCGATTTGCACAAACAGGTTGCTCAGTGGTGTGTTGTTTTCTCGGTCAAGCATCAGATGCTGGCCGTGGCGAAAACGTCCACCCGCCAGAATGAGTGGCAGGTTCTTTGTGTCGTGAGCGTTGGCGTTGCCGAGGTTACTTCCGAAGACCGTCGACGTGCTCGCCAGAAGATTACGGCCACCTTCTGTCTTGTTTTTGAGGTCTGCCAGCAGTTTTTCAAGAGCCTGCAGTTGAGCTTCTTCGACCAGACGAAGCTGGCGAAGTTTTTCTTCGTCCTGACCATGGTGCGACAGGTTGTGGTGGTCGATTTTGACGCCGGAAATTGATGGCACATCGTTGCGGCCCTGGATCATGACTGTAATCAGTCGCGTTGAATCGGTTTGCAGTGCCAATGGAATGAGCTGAAACAGGAGCTGCATTTTTCCGATCAGGTCGCTGCGTTCCTCAATGTCTTTTGGTTGTTTGGCTTCGACCTGGGGCTTGGGTTTGTGTACCCATGATTCGGCAGCAACAAGACGTTGTTCCATCTCGCGCACCGATTGAAAGTACTCATTCAGTTTGGCTTTGTCTTCGCGGCCAGCCCGGCGTTCGAACCGTTTTGCTTCCGCCAGGACGGCGTCCATGATGCTGCGGCCTTCACTGAGTTTTTGGACCTGTCGTGCTTTGTCGTCTTCTGAACCATCCAAAAATAGCCGGGCGAACATATTTGATGGGGATTGTTCACCTGGAATCATCACGCCGCTGGAAGAGTAGCTTTGGCTGGAGCCGTCAGTGCTCAGCTGCAGCGATGGAAAGCGTGTTTTCAGGCCAATGCGGCTGGCCAGCAATTGATCGATCGAGACGGTGTTGCGAAATCCAGGCAGTCCAGGATGTCGTGCGGCAGTCAACCACGTCATACCGGACGAATGACCGTCGGCGCCGGATTGAGCGGGATGAGAAATTCCGTTGAACACCGTAAAGTCGCTTCGATGCTGTTTTAGGTGCTGCAAATACGGTGACAGCTCATAGTCGTTTCCACTCTTTTCCGGAAACAGCAGCGGCGTATGTAGCCCCAGCGATGTGCAGATACAAACCATTCGCTGCGGAATCGTCTCCTCAACGGCACCGTCACAGCGAGGCAGGAACGAATTCAGCAGCGGCAGCGCGACGCCGACACCGGATGCTCGAAGAAACGTCCGACGATTTTGGTGGAGAGTTTTCATGTTGTTTTACTTTGCTGCTGGGGCGCTGCTCGTTTTGAGAAATCTATTTCGTACGGAAAAGTTCACTCGCGACAACTTCGTGAATCAGTGTTCGCATTCCGGCATCCTGTGACATGACGGCAACGACGATGCGATCGACTTCGTCGCGGTCGGCAAAACTTACACCGGCTCCTGTAGAATACGTGACCAGTTTTTCGGTCAGGCATCGGAGGATCTGCTCTTTGTGATGCAGCAGGTGTTGCTTGAATTCGCGGACGCCCGCGAACGTTTTTCCATCCGCCGTTTGGCCCGAACTGTCGACGGGAGGGCCAAGTTTGTATTCCCAGATGTTTCGTCCATTCAGTCTCTTAGTGGGAGCATCACCGGCGCCGACAGAACGATAGCGTTCGCGAAAACCACCAATTACGTCAAAACACTCCAACGCAAATCCGGGCGGGTCGATTTCACGATGGCATCGATTACAGGTTTCTGAAGTCCGGTGTTTCGCCAGTTGTTCACGAATTGTCGTCGCGCCGCGAGTGTCCGGTTCGATGGCATCTACCGGAGGCGGTGGTGAAGGCGGAAGCCCAACAAATTGACGCAAAAACCATGAACCACGGACAACCGGAGATGTGACGGTGCCGTTTGCCGTGACCTTTAACACGGCTGCCTGAGTCATCACTCCACCACGCACACTGTCACTCGGCAAAGAAACGCGGCGAAACTGCTCCCCATGAGCAGACGCATCGGAATCCTGAAACGATTTCATCAATTCGTAATGTTCCGCCATCCGGCGATCCAGCATGACGAATTCGGAATTGATGAAGTGAGTGATGGGCAGGTTTTTGTCCAACACCTCTCGAAAATACATTTCCGATTCAGTCACCATCGAACCGCGAAGCAGTTCGTCGTATTCCGGATAGAGAGCTTTGTCGGGAGTTGTGGCATCGATGTTGTCGATGTCGAGCCACTGGCCGACAAAGCTGGACACAAACTCCTGCGACTTTTCAGATTGCAGCAACCGTTCCACCTGCTGGCGAAGAACTTCTGCGGTGGCGAGTTTTCCGCTGTTGGCCAGCTTCAGGAGCTCTTCGTCTGGCGGACTGCTCCAGAAAAAGTAGGACAGCCGAGATGCCAGAGAATAAGCATCGAGCCGTCCTTTTCTTTCGTCGAGAATCAGAAACCGCGGTGAAATCAGAATCGCTCGCATCGCAACCCGCATCGCTTCTTCGTAGGTTTTACCACGATCGAGTTCTGCGTGCGCCAGTTGAATAAAGTGTTCGGCGTCGCCTGCATTCAATGGCCGTCGGAACGCTCGTTCTGCGAAGTCGGAAACAGCTTTCTCTGCAGACGACCTGGGATCTTCTGGAGATATTTCGTAGGCAATGTGCCCCTGGTTCGTCCATTTTCCTTTGCGTTCCAGTTTTCGAACTGCGTCAGTGCCGAAGAGCCGCGTGAGGCCCGACGGCGGCCATTGGTCGAGCAATGGTCCCTTCACTTCGATCCATTCGAGCGCCATGCCGGGCACTTTCCAATCCTTGACACTATCGACAGTCCAGACGTTCTGCCCGCGATTGTCAACGCCGATACCGTCTGCCGCAAATCGCAGATGTTCGTCGACAGTCAGTCGGACGGTGAGGTCAATGACGCGCGGCGTGTTCGGTGTGAGGTCAAAATATCCCAGCAAGCGATGGCGTTTCCAATTGCTGGCATAGACTTTCATTGCGATGGGTTCGTCACGAGCGTCAACGGAATACGCCGATGCGCGAATGTGGTAGATTCCGGTGGCTGGTGGTGCGAACTGCCGCAGGTGGTCGGGCGCATAACCGTGGCTGATAAAGACGATCGCGTTGTCAAGTTCTCTGAACAATCGGCGATGCTTTTGCCCCGAAGAAGGATCAACATGGCCTTCTGCCGTGTCCAGATTTTTGCGGACTTCTTTTTCGTCGTGGTATCGT
>CAYZYB010000247.1:0-6906 GCA_964481505.1 uncultured Planctomycetaceae bacterium
ATTCACAGAAGCATGCAGTGCTGAAGTGTCGTCTGAGTTCACGACAGCATCCCCATCGTGTGCATCGGAAAACCGCCAGGGACTGACATCCGAACGACCGCAGGTGGCGACTAACCGTCACCGGATTCCAGGTCAAAGTCAAACACGTTGTCGCCTGCCTTAACATCGGCCGTCAGTTCGCCAGCGCGGGCGTACTTAGCAGGTATCTTTTCACCGCGTCGCGTACCGTCGCTGCTTCCATCTTCGTAGTCCTTATGCTTTCCGCCGTCTTCGTAGTCTTCTTCACCACTGGCGGCATCAGCGCTGGAAATCCGAACCGAATGCATACCGATGGTCGCCCCCGGATTGTCATCCGTGTAGATCAGTTCGTACTTACCCTCGGCATCGGTCCTGCCGTAGGCTGGCCTGGCGTTTTTGGGTTGGAATGTCAGCACAACATTGGAGAGTGGCTTTCCGTCCATTGTGACGGTTCCTGATACGTAACCAAGATCAGGAAGGTCGCTGCCACCGCAGCCAGCCAAAACAGTAAAAATCGCAGCCGCGATAGTGACTGTCAGAATACGAAACATGTTCTTCGCCCTTAGTCGATTATTGTGTTCTGATTCAGATGGCGCATTCATCTGCTGATTTCATTTATCTCCTTTGGCACCGCAGTCAAAGCTGGCCATCTTCTTTCGGAGACCTCTGCACTTGTTGAGAACCAAACGGGACGAGCTTAGCAGCCCGCCCCGCTCAGAATCGTTGCCACAACGTCTATCAATATTCGCCGAAAGGGAAACCGTCATTTCGACGCGAAAGACTATTGTAAACATTGAATGCCGCTGCCCACCGTGGATCGCCAGGATTGAACGCCTCCCAGACCCAACGGCAAACTCCACCAGCGTCATTGGCACAATCATCGACAAACTCAATGTTCTCGCTGACAAATCGCACGGAACCATCGGCCAGGGCAAACTGAACTCCACCTGGATGCATACTGGAGAAACTTTCCCCACAACCGTTATCAGTATCCCAGTTGAAGACCGAGGTTGGGGCATTAATTAGCGTTCGAGAATGCCCAACGTTGTACCAGATCCCTCTGCCCCCACTACCCTGGGGATTTCGAACCCCCGGCCATGCACCAGCGCGACAGTTCTTGGTATCGCGTTCGCCAATCATCAGTGTATTGCTCGTACCATCCTCGACGTCTCGGATCCGGGTCGCCAGGTTGTAGCCGAAGACTCCAAACGGGTCGTTGGTAGCCTGAGGCTGATCCCTTGTCCCGCGATTGCCGACGTAATTTGTGTGACCAGGTCGCCAGGAGATATTACCGGCCGGTGATCGGCTAATGCCTACGCCGCCTCCGAAATGTCTGTCCGCATGGGCAATACCATCGTTGGGATCGCTCGGGCAGGAGAATCCGGAAATACGTGACTGCAGAGCCAGGAGAGGATCGTCCGCAATATTGCCCGAGTTCGTATTAGGCAGGCCTGGATTGTCTCCTGCAATCACCTGCTCAAGGGAATAAGTATTCACATCAAGTGTATCGAACAACGCGCTCTGTTCGATATATGGCAGCAAGTGGACATGCCAGCCCCACGCTTCCACATTAGCCGACCCGGTCCATGGCCCACGACTGTGACCAATAGGAAACATTCCGTGTACATCGTGATAATTGTGGCAGGCCAGGCCCAACTGTTTTAGATTATTTTTGCACTGAGTTCGTCTGGCTGCCTCTCGCGCCTGCTGAACGGCTGGAAGCAGGAGTGCTATCAGAATGGCGATGATTGCGATCACCACCAGCAGCTCGATTAAAGTAAAGCCGCGCATCGAGGCGCGGCTGGAACGCGGGTAAGGCATGATGTGCTCCTTAATGAGGAAAAAGAAGGAAACAATTTCTTGATAAACTCAACTCCGCCATAACAACTGCGGAACGAAAATCTAAAACAAACCCAACAGCCTGACGACGACAAAGTGCAGTGGTGGCTAAGCACTGCTTTGTGGATCACAATTCAATATTGATTTCGTTACTTCCGGCTTTTACTTCCTTCGTGAGGCTTCCGTCAAAAGCAGATTTGGGAAGCCCCTTGAGCGCCGCCTCACCTTCGGTTTCTTCTGCGTTGTTTGCTGCTTCATAGTCTTCAGTTTCAGCCTCAACAAAACCCAACCGAACGATGTGAGTTCCCGCCGGAGCTCCAGCCACACCTTCCTTGTAATTCAACGAATAGTTGCCGTCTGAGTCTGTCTGCCCTGATGCCGGGCGACCGCCAGTTGAAAGCGTGAAGACAACATGCATATCAGAAAGAGGCTTGCCTGCGTGTGTTACTTTCCCTGAGACGCTATGGAGTTCAGGTTGGTCACTTGCTGCGCCGCCGCATCCTGCGAAGAAAGCCAAAGAGAGAATCGACAACCCAATGTATTTGATAGTGGCCACTTATATCGCCCTGATTGATTTGAAAATGAGGATAATGAAACGGCGGCAGATCAGAAGAATCTGCCGCCGAAGAGATTTTATGACACATGAGCGGACGCTGAGGCTTAGTACTCCCCAACCGTCAAACCATCATCGATCATTGACAGTTTCTGATAAATACCGATGGCATCGAAGTTGGTGAAGTCTCCGTTATATTCCGGCGTATTATCAGTCCGGGGCGTCAGGCTCGTTCTACTTTGCGCGAGATCATGTTGAATGTTCTCACTTAGAAATCTCACAGATCCGTCGGCAAGTACAAACTGTGCTCCACCTGGGTGCTTACTCGAAAAGCCCATGCGGAAATTGTTATTGATCGAGTTGTCGTTGATTGCGGTCCAGCCAGTACCCAGGACATAGTCATTTCCATGTGGCCCCTGGCCATCCGGATTCCTATTTCCAATCCATGATCCCGCACCGGCTTCTCTCGCACGTTCACCAGCCATGATCGTGTTCGACGTACCGTCGGTGATATCACGAATTTTTACTCGGCTGGCGGTGTAGAACATACCGCGAGGCCGACGGTCACTTTGATCGTTCGGAATTCGAATCTGCGACAGCCCATTCATGCCAACATAGTTTGACGTTGGTGGTCGCCACGAAGTAGGCGTAGTTGAAGCTCCGCCACCGAAGTTGTTTCTCTGCATCCCAGCCTTCAAACGCGGGCCGGTAGTGTCGCTTGGGCACTGGTAGGGGCCAATAGCAGGAAATAGAGTGTCTCTCGCACCGTCCGTCGTAACGGAGGCGAGTGCTTCACTTAATGTTCGACCACCGACGTCAAGTCGATTGAATAATGGACCCTGCTCGATCATCGGGAGTATGGATGCGGTCCATCCCCAAGACTCAAAGTTAGCGACAACATCATTGCCGTTGTAGCGGGCGGCGCAACCCTGTGGAAACGTGAGATGCACGTCATGGTAATTGTGAAGTGCCAAACCAAGCTGTTTGAGGTTGTTTTTACACTGGGTGCGTCTGGCCGCTTCTCGCGCCTGCTGCACAGCGGGCAGAAGTAGGGCGATCAGAATCGCGATAATCGCGATTACCACCAACAATTCGATGAGCGTAAAACCACGGGTTTTATCCCGGCTGGTAACAGAACGTGACATAAGTGGACTCCGTGAAAGGAAAGAAGAAAAGAGAATTTTTGGGGCTGAATGTCAAAAATGAGATGGTTTGATAAGGCCCCTAGTAGAAACGGTATCGTAAGAGGAGCAGCATTTGTACCGGAATCGTTAATGTTCTATTCAAATTCGAAGATTCCATGTAAGAAACATGAGAATCACCGGCACCTTCTTGGCATATGCGGAAACTTAGCAGATTTGCGGTGATTTTGTTCACATTCCGGACGTCTCGCGGATGGCATGCCTTCGACGCGATCGAGTCCAACTTCAAAAGTGTTGCAAAATGCCGCAGTGGAGTGTACCTGTGTGTGATTTTTCTAACAACTTCTGAGTGCCAACACTTTGACGGGAAACTGAGTGGTCAGTCGTTGAGGCCCGGTTTTCGTCGCATTTGTTTTTTCTGCGATTTTTCTCTCTTACCCTGTAGCCGCCGTTGTTTGGCACCTTTTGATGGCTTAGTGGGGCGTCGTTGAGCGGGTGCTGCAACCACCTCCAGCAGCATTGTGCGCAGTCGGTTCTGGCAATCTTCGACATTGCGATTCTGATCACGATAGCGCTGGCTGTGCATCACGAAATCGCCGCCTGTTGTAATTCGGTTGCGATAACGGTCCAGGAATCGTTGCTTTACAGGGCCAGGAAGCGCATCGCAGGCAACAACGTTCCAATGCAGCACGGCCTTCGAATTCACCTTGTTGACATTTTGTCCCCCAGGCCCGCCGCTGCGTGCAAACGTGAACTTGAGTTCTGCCAGAGGAATCTGGATGTGGTGGTTGATTCGAAGCATGTCTGTGCAGTGTTTCTGTTTCTGGCATTCAAAGCCAGCCCAGCTCATAACGGAATGTGAAATACGAGAAGCCGAAGCATGCCACTACTTCTGCCTCTGCCGGATAAAGCATAACCAGGCCATGCGGCACAATCGTTCTCTTCGGATCATGAGCCAGCGATCGATTGTGGACTTTGGTCAACATTTCCGCAGGTTTTCCAATCACAGCGGGTAACCGTGACCTAGCTTTCATCCAACGGAATCTCTGCGCAGTTGCCCTGACTGCGCCAATCAGAACGCGGAATATCCCTCAGAGAGAAGAAACAATGGTTGCTCAATCGAAGTCACGTTCCAGTGCTCAGGATTTTGAAAAACTGAAGGAGCATATTCACGGTAAGCTGGTCGAAAAACTGGATCTGACGCGACTGTCGGAACTGGAAGGTGATTCCCTGCGACGCGAAATTCGTGTTGTGGTTGAACACCTTTGCGACACCGAAAACCCAATGCTGAATCGCTCAGAACGTGAGCGACTCGTAGAAGAAGTTCTCGACGAAGCGTTTGGTTTTGGTCCGCTTGAACTGCTTCTTAAAGAAGAGGGTGTCGCAGATATCATGATAAACGGTCCCAAGCACGTCTTTCTTGAAAAGAACGGCCGGATCATTCGATCAGACGTCACCTTCCGTGACAACGACCACCTGCTGCAGATTCTGGACAGAATCGTATCCAAAGTTGGTCGCCGTATTGATGAAACATCGCCAATGGTGGACGCGCGTCTGCCAGACGGCTCTCGTGTGAATGCGATCATTCCGCCACTGGCTCTGGACGGCCCGTCGCTCACCATTCGTCGTTTCGGTTCTAACCCGCTGACACTGGAAGACCTGCTGAAGTTCGGTGCCTTTACACCGGAAATGGTTATGTTCATGGAAGGCGCCATGAAGGCTCGGCTGAACGTGATCATCAGTGGTGGTACGGGTTCGGGTAAGACAACACTGCTGAACACGTTATCCAGCTTCATCAGTAACGAAAACCGTATTGTTACGATCGAAGACGCGGCGGAAATTCAGTTGCAGCAGGAACATGTTCTGCGACTGGAAACCCGTCCAGCGAACATCGAAGGCAAAGGTGCGGTCACCGCCACAGACCTCGTAAAGAACGCGCTGCGTATGCGTCCTGACCGAATCATCATTGGGGAATGTCGTGGTGGTGAAGCGCTCGACATGCTTCAGGCGATGAACACAGGCCACGATGGTTCACTGACAACCGTGCATGCCAACAATCCTCGCGACGCGATTTCTCGTATTGAAACACTGGTCAACATGAGCGGTTTCGATCTGCCGATGGCCGCGCTGCGAAAGCAGATTTCGTCTGCCGTGCATTTGATCATTCAGGCCAGCCGCCTGCAGGGTGGACCTCGAAAGGTGACTTACATCACGGAGATTGTCGGCATGGAAGGCGACACGATTGTTATGCAGGACATCTTCAAGTTTGTGCAGGAAGGCATTGATGCCAACGGCAAAGCGCACGGCCACTTCTGTTCGACAGGCGTGCGTCCGAAGTGCATTGAGCATTTGGAGGCTTCCGGCGTCAAGGTCCCGCCAAGCATCTTTACCGAACGCACATTGCGATCTCACTAAGTTGCGAAGAATGGTTTTGCTCACGCGGCCAGACCAACGTTTTCAGCTAACAGCCCATCGAATTCAAAGTCATATTCACTCGGAATCGATTTCCGGAGAACATTCTCATGAACCCGATCTATCTCATCATGATCGCCTCTTTTGGCGGTGTGGTTGCTTTGGTGTTTGGAGTGATCAACTTCATCCAGGGACGCCGTGCTTCGCAGGCGGAGTCTCGCCTGGCAGCGTTCACAGGTACGTCATCACCCACTGGAGCAAAAATTGCGGACGAGATCGTTCGTGATGGCCTGGGCTCTGCTTCCGGAATTGCCGGCAAGATGCTGAAGCGATTTCAGAATCTGCCACAGTTCTTTGAGCAGGCTGAATCGCCGCTGAAGCTCGAACAATTCCTGATCGTCTGCGCCGCAAGTGCTGCTGGTGGTGCTCTGGTGACGTTACTCATTCGCTGCCCACCTGCCATGATGCCAATTGGTGTGGCGTGTGGTTTTGCCTGTCCATGGATCTGGTTGTGGTGGCGACGTCGCTCCCGCTTCAAGAAGTTTGAAGGTCAGCTGTCCGATGCACTCGAATTGATGGCTCGCGCCCTGCGATCCGGGCACAGTTTAGGTTCCGGCCTGCAGGTTGTTGCCAACGAAATGCCCAACCCGATTGCGAAAGAATTTCTCAAGGTCTCGGAAGAGCAGAACCTGGGAATTCCAACCGAAACCGCGCTGAAGAACATGTTGAAACGCATTCCGAACATGGACCTGCAGTTCTTTGTCATTGCCGTTTGCATTCAGAGGCAGTGTGGTGGTGACCTGGCCGAAATTCTGGGCAAGATCAGTAACCTGGTTCGTGACCGCTTCAAGATTCTCGGCCAGGTTAAGGCATTGACCGGCGAAGGCCGAATTTCCGGCGTCGTGCTGATGGGCTTGCCGCCTGTGCTGTTCGCGGCTGTTT
>CAYZYB010000248.1:0-6889 GCA_964481505.1 uncultured Planctomycetaceae bacterium
GGCTCAGGCGTATCGAGTCCGCATTGGAATGTTGCAACTGTTGCTGTTCCGAAGTTTGCGGCGCGGAGAAACGCTGCGAGCTGTGTTGGGGTACCACACCGACAACGAGACTGTTTACGGTCACTTCCGTAATTCCGGGAAGGTCGAACCGCTGGTGATGGTTGAGTCTCACGCTTAAACGCTTTGGATGCTTCGAATTGCGGAATGTCGTGAGAATTCATCGTTCTTACGTGTTCTGGAATTGTTTCCGCACGGCTCGCCGCCACAATTTGTGGCGGCTGATTCTGTGCCTGATCGCAATTTTACTTCCCGGAAGTACGTTCATGTTCCGTTCCCTGTTCGCTCTTTGTGCCGTCCTCACATCTCTTGTCGCCGATGCAGACGACTACAAACCGAACATCGCCACGGCATCGAACGACGCAAAACTGGCGCTTCAGGGCTTTGTGTTGCCCGACGGCATGACCGGATCGCTATTGGCCTCTGAACCCGCTCTTGCGAATCCCGTTGCCTTTCATATCACGGCAGATGGACGCGTTCTTGTGTGTGAAACCTTTCGCCAGGAAGTCGGCGTGGAAGACAATCGCAGCCACATGAACTGGCTGAACAATGATTTGCGGCTGGAAACCGTCGAAGAGCGGCTGGCGATGTTCAAAAAGTATCTCGGCGACGACGTTGCGAATTACGCATCGCAGCACGACCGCATTCGCGTGCTGAAGGACACGAACGGTGACGGTGTTCTTGACGATGACAAAGTTTTCGCACAGGGGTTCAACGATGTTCTCGATGGCACCGGGGCGGGCGTGATCGAACACGACGGCAAGGTCTACTACACCTGTATTCCGAAACTGTGGATGTTGGAAGACACCGACGGCGACGGAACCGCCAACACAACCAAAGCTCTTCATCACGGATATGGTGTGCGAGTTGCTTTTCGTGGCCACGACATGCACGGCCTGATTGTTGGCCCGGATGGGCGGTTGTACTTCAGCATCGGTGACCGCGGTTACAACGTGATCACTCAGGAAGGCACGCGACTGAAGAAGGTTGATTCCGGAGCGGTTTTTCGCTGTGACATGGATGGTAGCCACCTGGAAGTGTTTGCAAACGGTTTGCGTAACCCGCAGGAACTGGCGTTTGACAACTACGGCAATCTCTGGACCGGCGACAACAACTCAGACGGCGGCGACAAGGCTCGCTGGATCTACGTTGTACAGGGCGCAGACGCCGGTTGGCGGATGTATTATCAGTACCTTGACGATCGAGGCCCCTGGAATCGAGAGCGAATGTGGTATCCCTATCGCGCGGATGAAGAGACGACGGTCGTTCAGCCGGCATACATTTTGCCACCAGTCGCAAACCTGGCCGATGGTCCTTCCGGCCTGACGTACTATCCAGGCTTGGGGCTTTCCGAGCGCTACAACGATCACTTCTTCCTCGCCGATTTTCGTGGCACCGCGGGCAACAGTGGGATTCGGAGCTTCAGCGTGAAATCGCAAGGGGCGACCTTCGAACTCACCGATTCCCACGAATTCCTCTGGTCGATTCTGGGAACAGACGTCGACTTCGCGCCGGATGGAAGTCTTTATGTTACCGACTGGGTGAACGGTTGGGTGGGCGAAGGAAAGGGGCGTCTTTACCGCTTTGAAGATACCGAGAACATTTCGGCAGTCGCTGGCGCCAATGTTCCGGCTCTGTTAAACGGCGGCATCGCAGCTGCGGAAACAAAGCAGTTGCTGGAACTATTGTCTCACGCCGATCGACGCATTCGGCAGCAGGCGCAGTTTCAACTTGTGAAGTCCGGAAGCAAGCGGCAACTTTTCGCGACGGCCAATGACGATACTTCAGAAACGGCACAGTTACATGCAACCTGGGGATTATGGCAGCTGGGGCTCAACTCCGCGGACGACGCAGTTGCTGTGGCAAAACACTGCCTCACACCGAGCACTGGCGAAGTCGCTGTTCAGCGGATTCGAATCTTAACCGATCTTGTTTCGCGGCATGGAACGGAAGCCGTGTTGCCAAACGATCGGCGAACGGCCGCTCGCGAGTATCTGTCATTGTTGACCAGCGCGCGTGACGATTTGCGACTTGTGGGATTCGCCGCGGTGGCACTGGGAGCGATCGGTGATTCGGCCGACATCACAGCATTGCTGGACCTGCTCGAACGCAACGACAACAACGATCCTGTACTTCGGCATCAAGCAGTCATGGGGTTGGCCGCTCTGGAAGAGCGTTCTCCCGGCCTGTTGGTGTCGGACGAAACTTTGAAACGGTCATCGGCAGTTCGGCTTGGGATCGCAGTGGCTCTGCGTCGACTGCAGCGAGAAGAAATCGTTCGCATGCTGGAAGACCGGGATCCGGCAATCGTCGCAGAAGCAGCCCGCGCCATTACGGAGCATGGTACCGATGCCGCTCTGAACGCACTATCGTTTCGCCTGGTTGTAGCGCCGTCGCATCCAAAAGGGATTTCTGATGGGCCTACCGTTCGTCGAGCTCTCGAGGCCAGTTATCGACTTGGAAACAAACGTCACGCGCTGGTTGTCTCCCGCGTTGCCGCAGACAAAAACAGGCCCGACGAAATTCGCCTGGTGGCAGCGAATATGCTGAAGACCTGGAACACTCCTCAACAAACGGATACGGTTGACGGCCGCTGGAGAAGTTTGCCTCAACGCAATGTCGAAGGACTGCGCGACGTCATCAAATCAGACATCGCGGGCATGCTGTCCGGTCCGGAGGACGTGCATCAAACAGCAATCGAAACGGCAGCTCTGCTCGGAATCAAAGATGTGGTGCCGCAGCTGGAACAGACCCTGGCGGACACGGAAGTGCCTGAGGAACTGCGTGTCGCATCTTTTCGTGCTCTCGCAAGACTCAGCGACAACGTCGATGCTTTGCTCGAAGCCGGACAGCGGGATGCATCAGATGCCATTCGCATAGCCTCGCTGGAGCTCCTCTCAACACGCAGTCCGGAGAAAGCCGTGCCGGCTCTTGCTGAAGTGATGAATACCGGCAGCGTGACGTCGCAACAGAAAGCCCTTTCGCTGTTGGGCGACATTAGAGGAGAAGCGGCGTCCACAGTTGTCAAAACCGCGTTCGATAAGTTTGACAACGGAGAACTACCGCAGGCAGTTTCCCTGGAGTTGCTGGACGCGGCGAAGTCTGTTGGCAGTGCGGAGTTGGCAGGACGCGTGCGGTTCTTTGATGCCAAGCGGAAGCTCGGTGACAAGCTGGAGCCGTGGAGCGAATGCCTGGAAGGCGGCGATGCCGGACGTGGTTATGTCATCTTCTTCGGTCGCGCGGCAGCGTCCTGTCGGCGTTGCCACAAGGTGAACGGCGACGGAGCTGATGTTGGTCCGGATCTTTCAGCAATCGCAAAAGACAAAGATCGAAAGTACCTCTTGGAAGCTATCGTGGATCCCAATGCAAAGATTGCCAAAGGCTTCGAAACCACCATCATACTGGACGCAAATGGGAAAGCTCACAGTGGCATCATCAAAGAAGAAACGGAAGAACTGGTCAAGCTGATGACACCCAAAGGTGCGGTGATCACGATCGCCAAAGATGACATCGACGACCGCGCAAAAGGACTCAGCGGCATGCCAGCCGACATTGCGAAGAATCTGACCCGCCGCGAAATCCGTGATCTTGTGGAATATCTGTCCACGTTGAAGACAGCATCCAGCGCCGCTGCGCATGGCGAGGAGAAGTAGGCTTCGGTCACTTTGCCACAAGCGAAACTGTTTACGCTGCGTGAGCGACAGCCGAGTTTTCCTGATTGTCGCCGAAGGATTCCGACAGCGCGTGGAACTCTTTGGCCAGGTCCGCGTAGTCTTTGGCGCCTGGACATTTTGGAGCGTATTCGAAGATCGATTGCCCGAAACTCGGTGCTTCGGCGAGCTTAATGTTCCGACGAATCTTGCTGCGAAAGATCTTGGCGTCTGCCCATGGCGTGTCAGAATCGCTGGCGGTGAGGAAATGTCGCAGGTCTTCTGTGACGTCGGCTGCCAGTCGAGTGCCGGATTCGTAGAGGCACAGGGCCACTCCTGAGACTTTGAGCTCTCGGTTTAGACGTCGATTGACCAACGCGGTTGTTTCGAAAAGTTTTGACAGTCCCTGCAACGCAAAGAAATGCGGCTGTAAAGGAATGAGGACTTCGGTAGCTGCACACAGCGCGTTGATTGTGAGGACGCTCAGGGACGGCGGGCAGTCCATGATCACGTAGTCAAAGCGATTCGTGTCTTTCCATTCTTTGATGGAATCTCGCAGAATGAATTCGCGACCAGCCGTGCTGGCAAGTTCGACTTCTACCGCTGCCAGGTCGATGTTCGATGGCAGGATCGACAGGTTGTCCCCAACAAGTTGCCGTGCTTCGTCTGCCGTTGATCTTCCGGAAAAGACATCGTAAATCGTGTCCGCACCGGGACCGCAGTCGAGACCAACGTGGAATGAGGCATGGCCCTGCGGGTCCATGTCGATGAGGCAAACTCGGTTTCCCGTTTTAGCCAGTGCTGCGGCAAGGTTGACGCTGCTGGTTGTTTTGCCAACACCACCTTTTTGATTCATTACAGCAATCGTTCGCATGACAGTTCTCTTCCCTGATGAACATCTTTGTCGGCGCACCCCGACAACATCAAATATCGGTCAGGCAGCGGGATTGCGTCCTGCCAGATGCGGAAGATTAAACGGTTGCGGAAACTGCGGTTCTCGAGAAGTCCGTGTTTGTTGCGATTCCATCCAGGACAATCGGCAGTGGCAGAGCTTGCTCGCAGCTCGACGGCAGAATTTGCAGATGTGCATCGGGAGAGGGAAGCCTGAATCAAGCTTCCCCCTTCTTCGCTCAACAATAATTTGCCATCAACTGCGTCTACAATTCCTTGATACGAATGTTGCGCCATGCCACATCCCAGGGGCCGGTTCCCTTTTTGATGCCATGAACCTGCAGGCCGATTTTCCCTTTAGGGTGAGTCTTGAAGATTTCTTCGTCGGTAATATCTTCGACCTGGGCGCCATTGATAAACGTTTGAATACGCGGACCGTTGGCAACAATACGGAACTTGTTCCATTCGCCATTCTTGACGTGGTCGTGAGAGTGCGATTTGTCGTTCTTTGGAGCTGGGGATCGCCACCCACCGCCGTACGCTTCACCGTAAACGTAGCCCGACTGACCTGGGCTGGATTCGATTTCCACCTGCGGTCCGTAGAACCGTCCGTCATCGCGATCGCCTTTGACTTCATCACCGGATTTTTCACGAGAGCGAATTTGGCAACCGGAATTCAGTTTGTCGTGAACCTTGACTTCAAACTGCAGTTCGAAGTTTCCGTATTCTTTATCCGATGCCAGAAATGTGTTTTCGCTGCCTTCGACTGTCTTGCCATAAATCGTTCCATCTTTGACTTCGTATTCTGCCACACCACGAGCAGCTCGCGTCCAGCCGTTCAGGGTCTTGCCATCAAACAGTGATGTCCAGCCGTCTTCAGCGTGAGCAATGCCGGATGCGCTGATGACCAGCAGCACCGTGGACAGGAAAAGCAGGTTCTTCATCAGGATTGATTCCTTGTGTAGATTCGAGGGAAATTGGGGCGACGCCAGAGTTGCTTTGCATGTTTTGACGCGCCCGCGGAGACGGATAGCATGACGAGTGGTGCGGCCGGAATCAATTCTGAAGGAAATTTTGATGGTGCCGCAACTGTCGAAAGTGTGCTGCGATCGCAGTCCGGTTGCAGCGAACCAGCGCAAAGAAATTCAGCGACTTGTGCAGGCTGGGGCCGACGTCCATGCGACAGACAGGAATTGCGTCACCGCTCTGCACCATGCAGTTCGCTTCCGTAGCCCGACAGCTGTGCAACACTGCTTGAACTCGGCGCGGACGTGAAACAGGCGTGCAAACGATCCCGATCAACACCGCTGCACAGAGCGGTAACGTCCACGGGAGTTCCCGGAACATCCGGACGCAAAGCCGAAGCCATTCAGATCATCGGCTTGCTCCTAAAACATGGCGCCGACACAGAACTCCGCAACAAAACCGGCAAGCGACCGGTCGACTACGTCAGGGATGACGAAATCCTGGCGCAATTCGGCTAACGACAAGCAGCCAGATACGCACGCGACTTGTTGATCTCAGCCGTGACTTCCGACGCGGTTTCCAAAATGGGGATGCCTCGCGGGACCGGGTGCATGAAAATTTCGGTCCAGCCGGAATATTCTATGTCGATGAGAGCTTTGACGAGCGGCTGGAAATCCAGTGGGCCGCGGGCGGGCATTTGTTTGAGTTCCTGCTCTTTCGGCAGTCGCTTCATGCAGCCGTCGCCGTGTTCCCATGCGTAGAAGACTTCGATGGATTCGCCGAGATCGCGGATCAACGTTGCCAGGAATTCCGGATCCTGCGGCAGGTGGTACGGGGCGAACGCAATCGCGAGGTGTTTGGACGGTCGGAGTTCTGCGAGGTACTTCAGTGAATCAGGCGATTCGATCAGGTTGTTCGCGTGGTTTTCAATCGCGATGGTCACTCCCGTTTCTTCCGCGATGGCAAGGTGAGGCTTCATCTGTTCCACAAACTTCGCGACAGCGGCTTTGAGCTCTTTGCCTTGCAATCCTTTGGGGCCTTTCCCACCGGTTACCATCGTCTTGCAGCCAAAACGCTGGGCGACTCGCATTTCGTTTTGAAGTCCGAATGGCCCAAGCGGATATTGCGTGATACAGCCGAGCGAAACTCTGTGGCGTTTCAGAAGTGCCGCGAACGACTCTTTCCCCATGTCGGTCAATTGCTCGCGCTGATTGCCGTGCGGCTTTGGCCAGAGGTCGATGTGGGCCGCTCCGCATTTTGCGACTTCCGGCAGGATCTCGCCAACGTACAAACGTCCGTACATGCTGGATCCAACGATGTATCGG